>NZ_AQPL01000207.1:0-55594 GCF_000395345.1 Cupriavidus sp. WS
CGCGGGCGCCGCGCCGGCGGCATACGCAGTCTAACATGGCCCTTCGATACATCTTTTGCGATGCCGCAAATTTATGTTGCACGGCAAATGCATGTTTAATAGAATGGGTTCCGAGGTGACGCGGACAAAGCGCAGATCGCCCGCCGCCGCCCCTGTTGCGGATTCATTCGCCCCATTTGTTGCATTTAGTGTATATCTTTGGAGGTTGCAGTGCTGTCTGAAAAATCGAGACCCCTGATCGATGCGAGCGTACCCGTGCTGCGCCAGCATGGCCTGGCCATCACCGCCGCGTTCTATCGCAATATGTTCGCCGACAGGCCCGAACTGACCAACCTGTTCAACATGGGCAACCAGGCCAACGGCGCGCAGCAGCAGTCGCTCGCCGCCGCCGTATTCGCCTATGCCGCCAACTACGGCGACAACAGCGCGCTGGCCCCGGTGGTCAGCCGCATCGTCCACAAGCACGCCTCGGTCGGCATCAAGCCCGGCCACTACACCGTCGTCGCCCGCCACCTGCTCGGTGCCATCGGCGAAGTGCTGGGCGAAGCCGCCACGCCCGAGCTCGTCGCCGCCTGGGACGAAGCCTACTGGCTGCTCGCCGCCGAGCTGATCGCCGCCGAGACGCGCCTCTACGAACGCGCCGGCACCGGTCCCGACCACCGCCAGCCGGTGCGCATCGTCGCGCGCGAGGAACAGAGCGCCGACATCACCTCATTCACGCTCGAAGCCGTCCCCGGCACCACCCTCGCCGACTTCCTGCCCGGCCAGTACATCTCCGTGGTGGTGGAACTCTCGCACGGCGTGTTCCAGCAGCGCCAGTACAGCCTCTCCGACGCGCCCAACGGCCGCACCTGGCGCATCTCCGTCAAGCGCGAGCGCGGCGACGACGCCGGCCTGCCCGCCGGCGCGGTCTCCAACTGGCTGCACGACAACGCCCGCGCCGGCGACGTCCTGATGGTCAGCCAGCCGTTCGGCGACTTCGCGCCCGCCATCGAGCCCGCCCACCCCATCGTGCTGCTCTCCGCCGGCGTCGGCGTCACGCCCATGATCTCCGCGCTCAACGCCGTCGCGCAGCGCAACCCCGCGCGCAAGGTCGTCTTCGGCCACGCCGCGCGCATGGCCTCGCACGTGGCCCACGTCAAGGACGTCAAGCACGCCGCGCGCCAGCTGCCCGGCCTGCGCACCCACTTCTTCCTCGAGTCCGGCGAGCCGGCCGAATTCCTGGCCCAGCCCGCCCTGCCCGGCCGCATGGACATCGACGTCATCTTCGCCGGCGACGACCTCGCCGACGCCGACTTCTACCTCTGCGGCCCGCTGCCCTTCATGCAGGCGCAGCGCGCCGCGCTGGCGGCGCGCGGGGTAAAGGCGGAGCGCGTGCATCGCGAGGTGTTCGGGCCGGATTTGCTGGATGGGTTGTTGTAGGAACGACAAGCCGGTCCCGGCTCGAGATTTCTCTGGTCAAATCTGACGAGATCGAGAAACTCACCGGAACGAGCCAACAGCGCAGCAGCTCATGCTGTCTCGCAGCGCTGGCCGATCAGTTGCATTGCCTCTGATCGGCTGGCTACCACCGGCATCGGAGGCAGCGGGCCATTGGCAGGTATCAATGCCCGCGAGCTGAAGGCCCCGGATGCCTACCCGGTGATGATCGGACAGACAGGTTGCCTCAGGCTTTGACCAGATTTCCTGCCGCTTGCCGGTAACGACCGCGAGTATCGACCACCACCTTCGCGCACTTCCGGATCTGGTCGTAGTCAAAACGATCATGATCCGTGGCGACAAGAACGCAATCGTACCGGCCGATCTCGCTGGCACTCAGATCCACGCTCCTCAGGTCAAAGCTGTGTTCTCGCATTTTTGGGAAAACCGGTACATGAGGATCGCTATAGGCCACCTCGGCTCCGAGTGCGCGCAATTTTTCCATCAGCACGACCGAAGGCGACTCACGCATATCGTCCACGTTTTTCTTGTAGGCGATGCCAAGCACCAGGATCTTGCTGCCGCGGACGGAGCGCTTGACCTGATTGAGCGCGCCGATTACCTTTTCAATCACATAATCCGGCATGGATGAATTGATCTCCCCCGCCAGCTCAATGAAACGAGTGTGCAAACCATACTCACGGGCTTTCCATGTAAGGTAGAACGGATCGATGGGAATGCAATGCCCGCCCAGACCTGGGCCAGGATAATAAGGGACAAAGCCAAATGGCTTGGTCGCGGCGGCGCTGATTACCTCGTGGATATCGATATTCATTCGATCGGCGACGATCTTCATTTCATTGACCAGCCCGATATTCACCGCGCGATGTATGTTTTCCAGCAATTTGGTCAGCTCGGCGGCGCGCGTGGAACTGACGGGAACCACGGTATCGATCGCTGCTCCGTAGAGAGCCATGCCGACATCCAAGCATGCGGCCGTATGTCCGCCGCATATCTTTGGAATGGTGCGCGTGGAAAAATCAGTATTTCCCGGATCCTCTCGTTCCGGAGAGAACACCAGAAACACCTCTTGCCCGACAGTCAGCCCGCGCGATTCGATTCGCGGCAGCAGCTCTTCCTCAGTTGTCCCCGGATAGGTCGTGCTTTCGAGAGATAGCACCTGGCCAGGACGAAGATGAGGAATCAACGCATCCACCGTCCCAAGGACAAAGCTCAGATCCGGCTCTCGGTAACGGTTCAATGGCGTCGGCACGCAAATGATCAGGGCGTCTGCTTCCTTCGCTCGGGAAAAATCGGTCGTGACCTCCAGATTTCCGCTGGCAGCAGCCTGGATCTGCGCGGACGGGATGTGTTCGATATAGGTCCTGCCCTGGCGCAAGGCATCGATTTTTGACTGATCGATATCGAAACCGATGACGTGATAGCCGACATCCACATAGCGCAGCAGCAGCGGCAGTCCAACATATCCCAGCCCGACGATCCCAATTACGGCTCGCTTGCTGTTAAGTCGTTCCACAAGAGTATTTTTCATTTTTTCTCAATGAACTCAGGCATCAATAAAAATATAAAATTCCTGGTCAGGAAAAAATATTATATTGCGGTCATAAGCCACAATTTAGTGGAAAATTCCCAAATCCTTATGGATTCTTCTTGTGGTGGGAAAATTCTGAAATTATTCCATTTTCATGTGACCCATCGAGACTCGGGCATCCAGCGCTCATATCCACACGCGGCAGTTGTGCCTGGCGCTCCGCGCCGCATTGCGCGCGCCACCTCGGTTTCCACCACGGATTGTGCATGAGCCGCCTTATGACACCTTACCCATAGCTCTTGCCGCGGCTTCTCGTTCGCAACAGATCCCCATCGGATCATTCTTGCGGGAAGCATTCAATACTGGCCATGCACGCGGCGGCATCGCTCGCACGGAGAGCAATCTCCCTGGGCACGGCGAACGGGCGCTCTGCCTCGATCCGTTCGATATCGAATGGCATGCGCGGCTGGTATCGCATGCGCAGTGCGTCGATATGCCAGCGAGACCATGCTTCCCAATAAGCCTGGCGCTGCGACGAAATACCACTGTCCGAATAGCCTGTAGCGTCGGCGGTCATCAGGGAATCCGGCCGATGAGCCGCTAGCGCCAGCGGCTGCACTACCCGCCGTATGGCGGCATCGCCAAATACCAGGCGAAGGCGTGCCAGGAACTCGCTATCCGCGCCGGTCCGCACGCGATCCCAGGCACCCGCCCGCTTCAAGACCTTGTCCTTTCGAAACAAGAGCGACGAGGAATTCATGCGCATCAGCGGATGCACTTGCCGCGCGTAAAAGATCCCGTCGTCCTGCATGCGCACCCAGTACGAAACGGTCGCGATCAAGCGTGAGTCCTCCAGCAAAGGCTTTACCTGACGTTCGATCTTCAAAGGGTGCGACCAGTCGTCCGAGTCGTGGCAGGTAACGAACGTGCCTCGTGCATGGTGCAGACCGATATTCTTTGCCAGATAGGTGCCACCATTGCAGCCGAGACGTAGATATTTGACCCGGTGGTCTCGCGTTGCCCAGGCCCGCACGATGTCTGGCGTCTCATCATCGCTCGCATCGTCAATGATTATCAACTCTATATTTCGATAGCTCTGCCCAAGCACTGCGCCGATCGCCATATCGGCCCGCTGCCCCGTTTGGTAGGTCGTCATGAGTACGCTGACAAGCGGGCCATCAACCGTCTTAATCGGTGCCGGGGCTTGCACATTGAGCGGCGATGGCGGCAGACCGGCATCGCAGAGCGACAACTGCGGCAATTGATATGTCTGCAAGAACGCATTCAGGCGGATCAACTGTTGAGCGGGTGCTCCTCGTTCCGTATTGGATCGATAGAGATGGAGTTCGGGGAACCTGCGCTGTTCTCCTTTTGCAAATGCCTCTTTCAATACTGCGCGAGCTTCGGAAAACGCAGCCGTCCGCAGCAATAGGGCCGCTCGCAGGGAAACCGACGCCGAAGGGTTATCGAGCATTTGTATCGCCAATTCAGGCATGAACGGGGCCAACGCACCGGCCAGTGCCTCACGATGCGGTCTGCAGTCCGCCCGCCGCAAGAACTCCCGGGCTTCTACCTCGGCTTCGCCCAGCCGGCCACATGCAGCGAACGCAACGGCCTTGGCAAACAGACCACGCCAATGTCGATCCGTGCGTGTTCGCTCAACAATTGCCGCATACATCTTCAGGCGGTAATACGACCAAAGCTCAAGACTGTTGCTGGCGCAACTGTGCGCATCTGCCTTTGCAAGGACATGCGCGAATCGGTTTCTGCGAAAATTCCATAGACAGATAAATCGATCCAGCATGTCCATCATTAATAATCAATAAATAAAAAGCAAGTACAATTAATAAAAAATCTTGCATCATCCGCACAAGAATTACGTAACAGAAACTATAGGCATGTAGCCAGGATACTGCCGTGGATTTTTGCATAGTTCGAAGAATCCGGCACCGAAGTTCGAAACAAGGTAATTGTTCAATCTGGAAACCGACTCGTCATTTCCACCTCTCTTATTGAATGACTCATATAAGGAAGGCCCTGGATCTCCTGCCTCGACCGAAGGGAATGCATCCGACAGCGCATCGTTGATGGCAAAACAGCCGACGCCAAAAACAAGGGTGTGCGCCTTCAGCCACAAATCATCTGCTTTAGGGGCATATTTGACTGCGGAAACGACATCCCTGACCTTGGGGTGGAAATGAAAAGGCGAATACAGCACTCCATCCTTTCCGGTCAGGACATTTCGTATCGATGGGTTAACTCGAATAACCTTATCCCACTTCCTGTATTTATCAGGACTATTACCATCGAATACTATCGAGCGTGCTCGATATCCGATAACGCATTTCCTCTCTTTGAAACAACGGTACAGGCCATCGAGCCAGTCTTTTGGATACAGCGTATCGTCATCAGCAGTCACAATCAAAGATCCCAGGAAATCCGCGGGCGGCAACGAGTAGACATGATTGATGATTGGCAATATCTTCCTGTAAGGGCCGGAATTATCAACGTAATGTATCGAAAATCTCCCTCTCTCTTTTCTGACCAAATTTTTCAATTGGTCCGTGATTTCCCCGCATCCCTTGTCCAGCAGATAGGGGTAATTTGAAATATATAGTCTTACCTCATAATCTACCAGATCAAATCTCGCAGACAAGATAGATTCGACCACTTTATGAACAGATGCCAGCCTGGAACTAATTGTGGTCAGGCAAACGAATATTTTTTCCATTTTCAATAGCTCAATTATAATTTTTTCAATTTCTCAGCAACTGCGGGATCCAAAGTAAGGCATCATCCCCTCCTCCTTGTTTCCAGACTGTATGAGTCATCATGTATCGCATTGTCTCCAACGCAGTGCGATACATGTATTCCCGTCCCGACGAAATCGTGCCCAACCCACCCCGCGTCAAGACCAATGGCTTATTGATGGCCACGATGGCCTGGTCGCCATAAATTCGCTTCATCCGCGCCCGGAATTCAATATCTCCTCGTGTCCGAGTTGGCAGGAAGCCACCAATCTGGCCAAACACGCCACGTCTCCAGATGAATGAAACGGGACCGTCCCCCTCAATTTCGCCTGGGACGGAACCATCCGGCATCAAGCCGGACTCCTCTGAAATCCTCAGGTGCTGGGCATGTGTTGCCATTATTCCTTCATCGCAAACCAGCGGACCTGTCTGATAGATCAATCTCTCCGGATGAGATATATCATCATCATCCTGCACGGCAATATAGTCCCCCTTAGAAATACCTATTGCCGTATTTCTGGACTCATACTGTCCCTGGTTTATTTCATTCCGCATAAAGACTATCTCGCATCGCCCCGGATCGATTCCATTCATGGCCCTGGCAATCGTGTTTCTGAATGCCGCATCCGGGTTGCCGGGAGAGCAGTCGTCAACCAGGATGACCTGCAGGCGTACCCGTTCCTGCTTCACAATGGAGCGCAACGACAGATACAGCAATTCGAAATCTGGCGAGAATGTGGTCATGATTACGGAAACAAAGGGAAGATCATCCGTGTCCCCAACCACCTCAGCCGATTCCCTTTCCCATTTTTCCAGCACCCCCGCCATATAATCTCTCACCGATCCGTATCTCGACGGTGAAATCAATGTGTGTCCGAACCCGGAATCGATCAGACTCCTGTTTATATTTGATATAAATGGAATGTCATATCCGGAAATGGCGAGGAGCGAATCTCGTCGCCCCTCATCGAACCCCAGTCTCCGGAAGTTTTCATGAAACCAGAGCAGGAATTTTGTGGCAACACCAAAAACAGCCAACGCAACCAAGCACCTGGCGGCCCAGATATTCGCATCATTTTCGGACGAAGCATCAATAGAGAGATTTTTCTCGAACAAATCAATAACAATTTCCGACGAATCGCCCTCACACGACATGCCCTTCACCAGGCTGGCTCTCCTCAAATCTCGCGAGAGTAATAGAAGAGATTTCTCAGACAGATGAAGAATTCTCTCGACCGTCGCCGCTCCAAAATCAGACTCGAACCCACCAATCTCCTTCCGTATTGCCATTGCCTGGGTAATGAGAACAAATGAATCGGCGTCTTCGGATTTCACGTTTCTTGCAATAAAATCTATAGCATCGGAATATAGTCTGCGCAATGCGAGCCCCTTCAGAAAACTCTGCCTGAGTCCCCGGCAGAACATTTTAAGTTCAGGGCAACTATTTTTTATTTTAGATAATAATTTCTCGAAATTAGCAAGAAAAAGATCGGGGAAATCTTCAGAAGATAGCTCGAATGATAAATAAAGGAGATTGTCGATCTCCCTCACCTTTGCTTCATCATCTGCCACGAAATCGATCCTGGAAATTGCCTCCGACAAGTTGAACCCAATATTTTCAAGAACCCCGGTTATGTCTTGCGAATACCCCAATATTGAAACGAGATCATTGATTCTCTTTCGTTGTATCCTTGGGCTTGATGAAAGATAGGTAATGTATTGCGGTAAGAACCTCTCAATTGCACGCAGAAATCGCTGGCTCCTCCCTTCCGCGATGGCATTCTTGAAATCCTCTAGCGAGGGAAGATCATTGAAGTCACTGCTACGACGGTCTGCAGTCGAGAACAATCTCTCGAACTCTGGAAAATTATCCGGAATTTTGCACGGAGGAGGAATCGACAACAAAAACGCGGTTTCATCGATCAGGAAAGTCGAAATATCCTTCTTCTGATTCCTGGCCTGTGCCGCAAAGACCATGATTTCATTCATGCGCGGAGTTGTTCTTTCCTGGTACTCAGGATCGATAAAAGCCTGCCAGAATATCTCGGGATTTTTCGATCTGTGCTCCAGGAAATCGGAAAATAGTTCGCGCAACCGGTCATCTAGCGTTGACGGTTTTGTTGCATCACACAAGCAATGAATTCTGGCTTCATCATGACGCAATATGGTATGGTTGACGTCTTCACTATAAACGGACATTTTCGACACCTCAATATTCAAAAACCAATCCCCAATTTCGTGAGGACGTCGTTCATTGCTGCTGCAGTTCGTAGAAATAAAAATCCGAGAACGACGAGTATTTTGAATTCCTCTCTCCGTCGCTAGGATAGTCATTCCTGATAAAATCGATCAGACGCCAGGACGCAAGATTTTCATCGATCCAGTTGGTGAATCTCCGTCTGCGCAAGTGAACCTCATCTCCTGCGACAGACTCCTGTTCGCATGAATAGATCAACACGAACCGTGTCGAACTCCGAAATAGCATCGACATATATCTCTCGAATAGATCATCTTCTACCAGGTGAAATATCACATCCAATGATAATGTCAGTT
Source organism: Cupriavidus sp. WS (assembly GCF_000395345.1). Classification (NCBI taxonomy): domain Bacteria; kingdom Pseudomonadati; phylum Pseudomonadota; class Betaproteobacteria; order Burkholderiales; family Burkholderiaceae; genus Cupriavidus; species Cupriavidus sp. WS. The sequence goes on from NZ_AQPL01000207.1 coordinate 8,275, forward strand.
CGGCGCAATCCGAACTCTCGATAAAATCGTCGACCACAAGGAATGATTTTCCTGGGTCTGTCGAGAATCTATCTTTGCACACCTGAATTATCGCGGGGCTTATATCAACACCAATGTAGCGCCCTACCGAGAATTTTCCGAGCTGATTTCCATCGCCACAGCCAAATTCTATGAGTTTTTCTATTTTATTATTCTGGATGAACTCATTAATTATCCTGGCTTTGAATTCGGCAAGCCGCCCGTATGATCCATATCCGGAATTCCCTCCTTTGAGATACCTGTCATTCCAGTATTTTGCACTGGAAAATTCCTGCTTTCCGGATGAAATTCCGGATGGAGAATCAATCCGCATCGGATGGATTCCGTTACCCGTCCTCAATTTTTCTCTCTCTGTTTTTTTCTTGTTGGCTATACTGCTCTGACGATACCTTTCGCCGTCGCATCCGATCATTAATTCCATGCGCGTATTGGCACGCCTTAGTATTTCGCACTCTTTCCTGATTCTTATTGCCTGGATCTCCGCTGCTGTTTTTTCATTGGCTATCTTGTCGATATTATTTTCTTTCTCTTCCGCCAATTTCCCCAGGCGTTTCAGATTCTGCATCAATCTTTTCTTTTCAGCCTGAAAATCCAGAAACGTCTCGGTCGATTGCTGCTGCAATGCGCTAAGGAGGAATCGAAAATCCTTGACAAAAATGACATGACCAATAAGCGGGTGCCGCCCGGCTTCGGTGGCGATACAGCGATACCCGCGTGTGCAGAGGAAGCGCGTCAATTCGGATAGGCTCGCTCCGACTTCCGGCGGAACCACGCTATCGAACAGCGTGCGCAGCGTGATCACGTCAAAGCGGTCGAGCTTGTCGGCAGCGCTCTGAAGGATCGGCAGCGCAGGCAAGCAGTCCACCACCAGCCAGTTGGCGGAAAGGGCCGCTCCCTGCTGAAGCCTCTCCAATGTAGTGGTTGGCAGAGCCAGTTGCGCCCGGCTCTTGAGATTCGGCCAGAGGCCATGAAGTCGCGCCGGATCCAGCAAGCCGCTTTCCGCGCTTTGGCTCGCCACATGGAAGGTGGCGGTTCCGGCATTGGCAGCGATAAAGCGCTTTTGCAGGTCCCATCCCTCATGTCCGGCAATGCTGCGCTTCAGGTGCACGAACTGCCCGTCATCAGCTTCTACAAGCGTGACATTGGGCACGTCTTCCTCCAGCAGGAGTTGTACCCACCTTCCTGCGCCGGTCCCTGCTCCAACATAAAGAACGCCGTCTGGAGGATGAAGCACAAGGAAATGCCGCATCCATGAAAAAACCGAGGGCGATAGGGTCCTGGATTTCATGCCCGGCTCGTCCTTTCTTGCCGAAACGCCTTGACTTCACGACGAAGCGCCATCGGCAACTTCAGCCAGCCGAGCGGCGAGCCCAAACCGGCAAGCAACTTTGCGCCGAGCCGATATGAGAGATGCCGCATTGCGCGTTCGGCTTCGTGGACATCACGGTATTCGTGCAAGGGAACCCCGAGCTGAGCATGCTTTGCCGCCTCGGCACGGAATTGCCGCGTCTCACGCAGTAGTGCCCAGGGCATGGTGATCCACCCGCCTATGGAGCGGGACCGCAGAATCATCGTCGTACCCAGACGGTAGGTCAGCCCGTGTTTGATGCGATCAGCCGCTCCACGGTATTCAAGCGCCGGCCTGAAGTTGCGAGTCTTCAGTTGGTCGGCGACCTTGGCCGACCGCATCTCACGATGATGCCGCTCCTGTTCTTCCTGCATCTGATGAAGCTGCTTGAACAGGAGTTGATTCTCCTGCTCGAGCTCCTGCCGTATGTCGATCCGGCCTTGCTCTTCCGCCTGCCGGCTGTGGTCGGCCAACCGGAGTCTGAGTTCCGCCAGTTCCTCTGATCCTTCGATTGCCAGCTTTTCGCTCGACAGCAAGGCATCGACTCTTTCGCGCTGTTGCTTGCACTCGAGATGACTGCGCTCCAGTTCCGTCTGGATTTGATAAAGCTGCTTGAGCAGCAATTCGTTTTCTTGTTCGAGCTGCCGCCGCGATGCAAGCTGCATGCCCATCTCTTTGACTTGACTTGCCCGGTCGTCAGCGAGCCTGGCTCCAGCATCCACCCGCAGCTTGAGTTCCCCGAGCTGCGCCAGGCGTTCAGCCGCAAGCGCTTCGTTGTGCGTCAAGGACGCGATTGTTTCGCGTTGCAGCTTGGCCTCGAGATGGCAGCGCTCCAGTTCCTCGTGGGCCTGCTTGAGCTGTGCGTGCAAGAGCGCATTTTTCAGTCCGGTCTCGCGTTCCGTTGCGAGCCGGCCTTGCGCTTCCTTTAGCTGGGCAGACTGTGCTTCGGCAAACCGGGCTCGAGCGGCCATTGTCGTCCCCAGCTCGCCAAGACGTGCCAGCCGCTCGGTCGCAAGTCGCTTGTAGAGCATCAATGACTCTGCTTTCTCGCGTTGATGCCGGTAGTCGAGGCGAAGACTATCCAGCGCCTCCTGGGTGTGGGCCAGGGAGGACCGCAGACTGTTCAGTTGGACATGGCGTGCAGCCATGACACGCCATGCGCCAAGGGCTGCATTGTCCACAGGCACACGCTCGATGAGCGGAAGATCCGCAACGGACTGCAGTTCCTCGTAGATCTGCTGCGCCTGGGGAAACTGCTGGAGCAAGGCCTCCGACAGGTACTCACTCAGCGCATCCGCTGGCGGGAATGGCGTACCGACATCGTCCGGGCGCGACGTGGCCGAGGCGGCGGTGCCTTCCGGATGCGCCGCGCCGGACCGCTGCTCAGATTGCGCTTCATCCTCCCCCGCATGGGGAATCCCCAAGGGCGTGTTCAATGGCGCGCCGATGCGTGCCCGAACCTGCTGGAGGTAGTGGTTAGCGGACAATCGGACCTGTCCTGTATGCACCAACAGGGAACGATCGGTATTGCGATGGAAAAAATGCAGCAAGGCGGCGTTGTAAGCGCTCCAGTCATGGATGCGTTGCCGCAGGTGCTCGTGTGTCAGCTTGGTGTCGGCATCCTCGATCTGCGCAAGCAAGCTCCGCGGGCTGTCGTATGCAAGGATGAATGTGAGTCTCGGGTCAAGCGACTTCCAGTAGTCGAGCAGATGAACGGCTTGTGGATCCGCCCATCCCCAGAGCGTTTGATCCAGGTTGCCGAGCATCAGGTCAAGCGCCATGCCGTGCCAGATCGGACTGGCTTCAATCTGCTGAAGCTGGCCATCCGCCCCGGTCTTGTTCAGGGGAGATACGCCATGAGCCTTCAGAAGAGTGGCGCCGATTTCTACCGGCATCAGCTTCTCCCGCCGAGACGGCAAGGGACGGCTCATGCCACATTCGTTCAGCAGTCGCTCGACATCCTGATACTGCGACGAGTGATGGCCGACAATGAGAATCTTGTTCATGGTCACTTCCTGTGATCGTTCCATACCGGGACGCCGTTCGACAAAGTGCCGGCGCCACGCCGAGTCCCCATCGGAGAAACGCCTCATCCAACGCCGAATATGGCGAGCGTCCAGCGCAGCTTTCCGGAAATATCGAAGGGGGTACCGTCAAGTACATCGAGTGTCACAAGACTGGCAATGCACGCGAGACGCATCCCGAGCGTCTTCAACCTGTGAGCGGCGTAGCCGATATCCGCGGAGCCGGCTTTGGCGTAGAACGACGCATTGATCTGGGAGGCGCGTATGACGTAGTTGCGCAGGCGAGTGCTTGCGGCCTTGTCGAGGGGCGCGCCGCTGGACCAGAACTCGTCCAGGCTCCCCAGGAAGGTCACGCCCTCTTTCGCATAAAAGCTGCGGCCAAGCACGATGACCGGCACGCTGTGAAAGAGCGCCTGCAATCCGACCGTCGAATTGACTGTCACCAGGCCCTTGCAGCGCTGCAATAGCGACGGCAGATGTGCGTCATGCACGTAGGCCACGCGCGATGCCACGCCGAGGCGTCGGGCGCAAGCGCTGATCATCCGCGTGTAGTCCGTGTGACCACGATCCATCGGATGGTGTTTGATCACCAGCATGGAGCCCGCAGGGGCGTATCGGGAGAACGAGAACATCGTCCACTCGATGAAATCCTCGACGCGCCGCCATGGGCTGTGCATGCGGATCTGACTGTCGTTGTGGACCTGCAGCGCAACGAGGAAGAACGGTGGATGATCGTGCGACAGCAGTCTCTTGATCGTTCCCTTTTCCCTATGCTGGTACAAAGGCCGGCGATAGCCGGCCCGCAACCAGCACGACAGTTCTCGCAAGCCGAACGGCTTGTGGTGCCGGTATTGAGGGTAGCGACAGGCGCCGGCCAAGCCAGCGGCGAAGTACAAGAACGAGTACCACGCCATCTTGCGGAAGGTGTGATGGAATGCAAGGTGCCTGGGCGGCTTCGCGATATCCGGTATCTGATCCAGCGACAACGACCCCAACGGGGAGTCGGCATTGACACCGCCGGCCTCGAGCGTGATGTAGTCGGGGCGGACATAACCCTCCTCGAACACCCAGAACGCGATCCCCTTCTTTCTGGCAACCCTGGCAGCGATGCGATGAGGACGCCGGCAATCGCCGAACACGACAATGGCCTCAATCCTCTCCCGGGCCAGGAACGCAAGCAGAAAATCCTCCCAGCCGCCCATCTTGTCGCGGAAGCGCAGGATATTGCCGGTGTGGTAGAACAGATCGTCACCACCGTTGAAATTGATCTTCCAGACGCAACTGCCGTACTGCTCGAGTTGATCGCGCAAGCCCGCAAAGAAGGGACCATTCGGCCCTTGCAGCAGCAGGATGCGACGATATCCGGCAAGCTGGCCGATGCTCGCCTGCTCCACCGATGCTCCGCCGGACGCAGTTGAGGAAGCCAACGACGACGTCGATCCCTTCCCGGCTCGTTCTCGTCGGGCGATTCCCGGATCAGCCTGGCGACCGATCGTATTCCGGCGATCTCTCAAGAGTAAGTGCATGATCTTTCCAACTGACCCTGACTGAGTATTCATGGCGCGTGTCAATGAGGGTGTCCAATCTCCGCAAGCTAGAACAGCAATCGAGCCAGTTCCCGTGCCTTGCGAAACTGCCTGCCTATCCAATGACTGCCGATACCAGCCGGTGTCCGGCTGCTATCCGACAGATGCGCGACAACGTCCTCGACCGAGCAAAACCCTTCCGCGCCAGGCAGGCGATAGCGTGGATAGCTGCAAAGCGTCACGAACAGGAGTTCGTCCAGCGACAGGCGGCGCTGGCGATGCGGTAGCGGCACGTGATCGACCGTCAATCCCCAGCCGGCATAGAATGGCGCGCCGTAGCAATGCACTTTCCGGCCTTGCAGCAGCGCTTCAAAGCCGGTCAGCGAGGTCATTGTGTGGATCTCGTCGGCTGCGCGAATGCAGGCGCTTATGTTCGCCCGTGCCACGATCTGGTCCGCCAAGGCGGCAAGTTCCGTGGCGGCGACAGCGCCGTGGCGGTTGCCCGCCACCACATCCGGGTGCGGCTTGTAGACAATCCATGCGTTCGGGTTGGCCGCGCGCACGGCGGCCAGCAGGTCCAGGTTCTTTCTTATCCGCGGGGACCCGAACTGGATGGATGCATCCCCTTCCACTTGTCCGGGTACAAGCAAGACCTTGCGGCTGATGCTGTGCTCCGGCAGCGAGAACGCGCCACCCAGGTTGTATTTGCTGATCCCCAGCCGAGCAATGCGCTCCCGGATCCGCGTCACGCGCAGCCGGTCCGCGTCACTGAGCCGGACCGTGGCAAGCATGGTTTCCATGCGGCTTGGTCGGCGCGGATCGTAGTAGATGCCGGGGCCATCGAGTGCCAGGGAAAGCGGAACATTCAGGTCGGAACCCAATCCGGCCGAGCGGACAAAGCCGTCCTCAATGCGAAGCACCGGGACGCCATGCTCGAATGCGGTGGAGCGAAGCAACGGATGCCGGCTCCCCCAGACCACCAGGCTCGCATCGGCAGGCAGCCCGGCGACCTGTTCTTGCGAAAGCCTTTTCACGAACTTCAACCGGTTCGACGGCATGCTCAGGAACGGGCGTACCACGGCGCGTTTCCAGATGCTCATGCCAAGGCAATACAAGGTGCCACGATGTTCGTCATTCAAGATCTTGTTGCGAGCAAGCCAATCGATGGCATCGAACAAGGTGCCGGCTGCGCCGGTCGCGGGGTCGAGATAGTGGGTGTATTTCAGGTAGGCCGCCGCAAATAGTTGCTCCAAGGTACGGCAGCAGGCACGCCGCTGGCGCAATACCCCACGCTCCGGGTGGCGGTCGTCGGTCAGCCCCCAGCCCGCATACCACGGTTGCCCAAAACACGTGACAGGTTTGCCCAGCATCAGCGCCTCGAAGCCCATCTGCGAGGTGACGACATAGACACGGTCGACCTGCTCGATCAGCGACAGCGGACAGCAGTCTTCCGCGAGCCAGTGGACCCGTGGCAGTTCCCTGCCTATGTCCAGGTAGCCGGATTTGCCGCCGGACAGCACCTCGGGATGGGTCTTGACCCAGATTTCGGCGTCGGGCCATTCACGCAGCGCGGCGTTCAGCATGGCTGCGAATGTTGGTCCGCCGGCCCCGCCCAGCACCACCGACATATCGCCCGAGGTCTGGTCGACTACGAGCACTCGCGCAGCGCCACGCCGTTGCGGCAGCAGGACGACCGGTGCGTGGTTGTATTTGGAGAGCCGATGCCGCAGGATCAGGCCGATGCCACGCCGCGTCTGTGCAAGCAGGTCTTCATCCAGTTCCGCCTGCCCGATCAGGATCTCGAGGCGAGACGGGCTCCCGGCGTCGTAGTAGATGCCAACGTCATCGATCACCATCGAAACCGTACCCTGCTGCTTGCCCGGTGCGATGGACCGCAGGAAGCCGTCCTCCAATGCCAGATAGGGCACTCCGTGTTCATCCGCCAACCGGCGAGCCCGCAGGGCGCTCGGCTTACGGCCCCAGCCAGCCATCGCGCATACGCTCGCTGGCGAACCCGGGCGCCAGCGAGCAATCGGCCGATACCGGCAGCCAAGCAGCGAAGCGAGGTGAGGAATCCGCAGAATCCCGCGAGAGACGACTCCGACCACGCGGTGCCGTGCACCGGTCCGCAGCCAGGGCGATTGCGGCTCCGCCCTCGCCGCGTCCATGACGGATGGCAATGAATCATCGCGATATGACATAGCTCGCCTCACAACCCCAACACCACCTTGGCCGAAATCGCCAACTGATAAAGAATCTGAAACACGTCCTTCGCGAACTGCCGCGTCTTCATGTCCACCCGCGGCAGCACCAGGATTTCGTCGCCCGGGCGCACCTGCGTGCCCCACTTGCTTTCCGAGAAGCTGCCGTCGCGGTGGGCGACGATCACGCGGGCGCTGTCGGCGTTCTGCGAGTAGCCGCCGGCCTGCTGGATGTAGTCGGCCACGCTCATGCCGGCGTCGAAGGCGACGGCGTTGGGGAACAGGACTTCGCCGTTGACGATGACGAGGCCGTCCTTGACCGGCACGCGCAGGATGTCGCCGTTTTCCAGCAGCAGCTGGTCGCGCGTGCTGGCCCTGGCGATCAGGGTCTGGCCGGTGGGGTCGATCTTGCGGGCACGCTCCACCCATTGCAGGACCAGCGCGGCTTCTTCCTTGCGCAGCTGGGCTTCGTCGGCGGTGCCGGAGCGGGCGGTGAGCACGCTGGATTCGAGGCTGCGCAGCGCGGTGCCGAGCAGCACTTTCTGGCGCGCCTTCACGCTGAGGCGGTAGAGCTGGATGCTGTCGGCGTCGGACTGCGGCGTGAACGCGACCTGGCTGAGCAGCTCGCCCATGCGGCTGCCGTAGGGCAGCACGAATTCCTGCGGGCCGGCGTGTTCGCCTTCCACGCGCACGGTGATGGTGCCGGGGCGCTTGTCGGCGGTGAATTCGATCTCGTCGCCGTCTTGCAGGATGATTTCCCGGTCCTGGGAGATCGGGAAGTATTCGACATTGCGAATGGTGCCGGTGTTGCGCACCACGCGCACGTTGGTGGCCGACGGCAGCGGCTTGGCCAGCCGGGCGATCTGGTCGAGCCGCGCCTGCTCGCCCTGGAATTCGAAGCGCCGGGCGTTCTCGGCGAGGCCGCCGACCTTGACGGTGTGCTTGCGCGGCTGGACGAAGATCACGTCGCCGTTGTTGAGCTGGCGCGTGGCGAGCTCGCCCTTGAGCAGGAAGTCGTAGAGGTTGACCACGGCGAGGGTCTGGGTGCCGCGCTTGATGGCCACGTCGAGGAAGGAGCCGCGCTCTGGGTCGATGCCGCCGGCCTGGTCGAGGTAGCGCAGCACGCTGTCGCTGGAGGTGCCGTTGTACATGCCGGGGCGGTAGACGGCGCCGGTGACGTACACGCGCACGGGCTGCGCGGCGAGCAGGCTGGCGTAGATGGAGACGCGGCTGGCGAACACGCGGCGCAGCGCGGCGGTGACGGCGGCCTGCAGGTCGGCGTTGGCGATGCCCTGCACGCGGAACGGGCCGACCTCGGGCAGCAGGATGTTGCCGCCGGCGTCCACCGCGAGCACGGTGTCGAGGTTGTAGCCGTTCCACATGCGCAACTGGATGCGGTCGCCCACGGAGATGACGTGGCTGGGATTGAAGACCGATGCGCTCTCGCGGCTGAAGGCGCCGGTGAAGAGCTGCGCGCCGAAGGCGTCGCTGGCGAGGTTGGCGACATAGTCATCATTCTGCGGCGCGCTGTCCGGCACGGGCTGGGCGGGACGTGCCGGCACCGTGGGGATGGCGGCTTCGGCGGCCATGCCGGTGGCGCCCGGCGGCGGCAGGCCGCCCTGCGCGGCGAGGGCGGCGTAGTCGGGCTCGCCGTTGATGGGAGCACCGATGCGGGCACCGGCGCGCGCGCCGGCCTGCGCGTGCGCGCCTTGCGTTGCCGCGCTCATGGCGAACAGGAGGACGAGAAGAAAACGAAGCATGGCTAGTCCCGGTGATCGCGGATGATGGCGCCGAGCAGCTGGAGCACGCCGGCCAGCGCCAGCGCCGCCAGCACGAACACGGCGATGTTGTAGACGCGGCGCGGTTGCAGCGGATATTCGGGCAGCGTGGGGCTTTGCACCACGGCCACGTTCTTGAGCTTGCGCGTGGCTTCCATGCGCGCTTTCTCCAGCGCGCCGAGCGCGGTCTTGTAGAGGTCCTGGCTGAAGCCGGCGGCGGCCTGCAGGCGTTCGTGCTCTTCCACCACCTGGTTGAGCGCGCGGTTCCTGGGCGAGGTCATGCGCGCGCGCTGCGCGCCGATCTGCGCCTGCACGGCGGCGATCTGCGCGTCGATCTGCTGGATCGCGGGCGACTGCGGGGTGTAGACGTCCTTGAGCGCGGCGCGCCTGACGCGCAGGTCGGCCAGTTCCGCCTCGGCGCCGGCCACCACGCCGGAGAGGTTCTCGACGTCGCCGCGCGGCGACACCAGCCCGTTGGCGTTCTGGTAGGCCAGCAGCGCCTGGCGGTCGGCCTTCATGCGTTCGCCCAGCACGCGCACCTGGTTCTCGATGTAGACGACCTGCTCGCCGGCGACGCGGTGCGCCAGTTCGTTGATGAAGCGCTCGCCTTCGCTGGCCAGCAGGCGCGCGATGGCCTGCGCCATCGCCGGCGTGTAGGCCTGCGCGCGGATCACCAGCGTGTGGGAGAAGTCGTCGTATTCCACGCTCACGCGCCCGAGGTAGTACGCATGGAAGCGCTCGAACGAGGCGTCGGCCGGCCACAGGCGCGACAGGGCATCGCGCTGCGCGCTGCTGTAGTGCGCCTTGAGCGCGAGCCGCGCGTCGAGCTTCCTGAGCATGTCGGCGGACAGCAGGTATTCGCGCAGCAGCAGCAGGTCCTGCGGCGCCGCGCTGGCGCCGAGCAGCGAGGCATAGAAGTCGGTGGCGGTGGCGCCCACGGCGTCGCTGCGCTCGACCACCACCTTGGCTTCCGACACGTAGCGGTCGGAGGCGACCACGCCCCAGTAGACGGCGGCCAGCAGGCACGCGCCGATGGCGATGCGCCAGAGCCAGCCGCATTGCTTGAGTTGCCCGAACAGCTTGCTCACCTTGTCATGCTCTTCTTGTATGCCTGGATGGCGTCATCCACGCTGTCGAAACGGTAGGCGCTGCCTTCGTGCAGCCAGACCGCGGATTCGCAATAGCTGCGCAGGGTCGATTCGCTGTGCGACACCATCACCAGCCCGGCGCGCCCGGCGAGATCCTGGAAGGCCTGGCGGGACTTGACGTTGAAGGCGGCGTCGCCGACCGCGGTCAGTTCGTCGACCAGGTACATGTCGAACTCGAAGGCGATCGACAATGCGAAGGCCAGCCGCGAGCGCATGCCGGACGAGTAGGTCTTGACCGGCGCGTCGAACGCCGCGCCCAGTTCGGCGAAGTCCTCGATGAAGGCGAGCTTGTCGTCCAGCCCCGCCTGCGCGCCGTGGATGCGGCAGACGAACTTGGCGTTCTGCCGCCCGCTCAGCGAGCCCTGGAAGCCGCCGGACAACCCGAGCGGCCACGACACGCGGCAGCGCCGCACCACTTCGCCGCGGTTGGGCGTGTCGGTGCCGCCGATCAGGCGCAGCAGCGTGGATTTGCCCGCGCCGTTGCGGCCGATCAGCGCGATCCGGCTCGACGCGGGGATTTCGAGCGACACGTCGCGCAGCACCCAGCCGTCCGTCGGCGCGCCGCGATAGCGCTTGTGCAGGCCGGAGATCCTGATCATTGCGCCACCAGCCGCGTGGCGAAGCGCCGCTGCAGGGCCAGCCCGAACAGGACGCTGCCGAGCGACCATGCCAGCAGGTAGGACAGGCTGGCGTAGGCCTGCCCGCGATAGGCCGGGAAGAAGCCGCCGCGCATGGCCTCGAGCCCGTGCAGGATCGGGTTGAGCAGCAGCCAGTCGCGCGCCGGGCGCGGCACGCTGGCGATCGGGTACATCACCGCGGAGATGAAGTACAGCGGCGCGAAGAACAGGCTGACGATGCGGCCGAGCTCGGGCACCAGCGTGCCCAGCGTGGCGAGGCTCAATGCCAGCCCCACGCCCAGCAGCCACAGCAGCGCGGCGGCCAGCAGCACCTGCAGCGGGTCGCGCGGCCACACGTCCACGCCGGCCAGGCCGCAGGCGGCCAGCAGCACGACGAACACCAGCCCGTAGAGCAGGCCTTCGAGCGCGGCGCGCACCAGCACCGCATCGACCGGGCGCACCTGCCGGTACGCGAACAGCGCGGCGTTGGCCTTGATCGCCTCGGCGCCGCGGCCGGCGACGTTGCGCACGAGGAAGAAACCGAGGATGCCGACCAGGATGAACAGGCTGGACGCCATGCCCGGGATCAGCACGTGGCGCACCACGCCGAACAGCAGCATCAGGAAGCCGATGTGGATGGCCGGCTCGAGCAGCAGCCACAGCCAGGCGCCGCGCTCGGTGGCCAGGCGCGCATTGGCCTCGCGCAGGAACAGGGCGCGCCACACCGAGAGGGCGACGGAGAAACGGGAGCGGACGACGTTTGAAGGCATGCTCGGACAAACCATGACCATTGGCCGCCAGGCGGCCGGGGGAGCGTGCTGGAGAGTGGCGCGCGAGCGCACTAGCCTTCGCCGCACGGGGGCCGCGGCGGGAAGCGGCGGGAAGCGGCGGGCGCCCGGCAGGCAAGCCCGGCACCCGGCAGACTTCACCGGCTAAGACAAGATGGCCGCGAGGCACGGTGCCATCGGCTGCCCGGCCTCGTTGCCGCTACCTTCCAGAATATCGCTGCGAAAAATGCGTTGCAGCAGCGTGGAAATAGTACGTGACCGAATGCGGCTTGCGCACCAGACACTTCCCAAGCATGCGCGGCATGTTTCTGTCGGCGGGCGCGATCGATCTGATGCGGCGCGCGCGCATCAGCCGTTTCCGCCAAGGTAGCAAGACGTTTCCTGCGCGCCGCGCGCCGGCGTCCTTACGCGGCGGATTCGGGCGACAGTTGCGAAGGAGAATGCGGGGGCAGATGCGAAGGCAGATGCGAAGGAAAGCGCAGCGCGAAACGCACGCGCCCCGGCGCCGGGCAGGTGGCTTCCGCTTGCCCGCCGTGCAGCGCCATGATGGCCTGCACGATGGCCAGGCCGAGCCCGTTGGATTCGGCCACGCGGCTGCGCGCGGCGTCGCCGCGGTAGAAGCGGTCGAACAGGCGGTCCAGTTGTTCGCGCGGGATGGCTTCGCCCTGGTTCTCCACCGACACCACGGTGCTGCCGCCCTCGCGCGCGCCGCACAGCCGTATCACGCTGCCCGGCGCGCCGTAGCGCACGGCGTTGACCACGAGGTTGTTGATGGCGCGGCGGCACAGCAGCGGGTTCGCCCACAGCATGCCGTCGGCCGCCACCTCGAAGCGCATGCCCTTCTCGTCGGCGAGCCCTTCGAAGTATTCGGCGATCTTGTTGAGCTCGGCCGGCAGCGCCACCGCGGCATGCTCGATGGACAGCCGCGCGTGGTCGGCCTGGGCCAGGAACAGGATGTTCTCGGCGATGTTGCCGAGCCGGTTGAGCTCTTCCAGGTTGGATTCGAGCACCTCCTCGTATTCCTCGGGCCGCCGCACCTGGCTGAGCGCCACCTGGGTCTGGCCGATCAGCGCGCCGACCGGCGTGCGGATCTCGTGCGCGAGGTCGGCGGAGAACTGGGAGAGCCGCTCGTAGCCTTCGCCGAGGCGGTCGAGCATGGCGTTGAACGCGCCCACGAGGCCGCGCAGCTCGGCCGGCGCGCCGCGCTCGTCGAGGCGCACGTCGAGGCTGGCCGGGCTGATCTCGGCGGCGCGCGCGGCGATGCTGCCCACCGGCCGCAGCCCGCGCCGGATGGCGAAGAAGGCCAGCGCGGTGGCCGCCAGCATGCCCACCAGCGTGGCCAGCAGCACGCGGTCGCGGTAGGCGCCGAGCATCTGCATCTCGTTAGCCAGCGGATGGGCGGCGATCACCTCGACCATGCTGCCGTCCTCGTTCGAGCGCGCCAGCGCCGCCGCCCAGTAAATCGGCACGCCGTCGCGCAGGCGCGTGCGCAGGATGGCCTCGCGCGTGGGCGCGCTGCCATCGCCGGCCATCAGCGCGGCAAGCTGTGGCGGCACCGCGAGGTCGTCCGGGTTGACGCGGATGAACGGCGCCTCGCCCGGCCGGCGGAAGATCAGCACGTCGCGCTCGGCGCCGAGCATGGTCTCGAACAGCAGCGGGCGGTGCTTGAGCTCGGCCACGGTGTAGACGTCGCTGGCCAGCCGGCTGAAATGCGTCACGCGCCCGATCAGCTGGAGATCGGCGTGCGCCTCCATCGAGGCCTTCACCGACTGGTAGAAATACGCGCCCAGCGTGCCGATCACCACGCAGGCGATCAGCGCGAACGACACCGTGGTGCGCACCGTGAGCGACCACGGCCGCCGGTACCAGGTGACCATGCCGGTGCCCGTGCCGCTGGTCATGCGCCCTCGCCGAAGGTATAGCCGATGCTGCGCACGGTGTGGATCAGCTTCTTGTCGAACGGCTGGTCCACCTTGGCGCGCAGGCGCTTGATGGCCACGTCCACCACGTTGGTGTCGCTGTCGAAGTTCATGTCCCACACCTCGGCGGCGATCAGCGTGCGCGACAGCGCCTCGCCCTGGCGCTTGACCAGCAGGTGCAGCAGCAGGAATTCCTTGTTGGTCAGCGTGATCTCCATGCCCTGGCGCGTGACCTTGCGGCGCAGCACGTCGAGCTTGAGGTCGGCGAACTCGAACAGCTCGGCCTCGCGCACCACGCCGCGGCGCAGCAGCGTGCGGATGCGCAGCACCAGCTCGACGAACGAGAACGGCTTGACGAGGTAGTCGTCGGCGCCCAGCTCGAGGCCGTGGATGCGGTCGTTGACGTGGTCGCGCGCGGTCAGGAAGATGACCGGCAGGTCGCGCCGCGCGCGCAGCGTGCGCATGATTTCCCAGCCGTCGATGCCGGGCAGCATCACGTCGAGCACGACCAGGTCGTAGGGATGCTCGAGCGCCATGTGCAGGCCGTCCGTGCCGGTGCGCGCGAGGTCGACGGCATAGCCGCTTTCGCGCAGGCCCTTGCGCAGGTAGTCGCCGGTCTTGGGATCGTCTTCGATGACGAGGATGCTCATGATGCACTGCCCGGTTGTGCGGATATGGCTGTCATTCTAGCGAGCGGTACGCGCGAATTAGTGACAAATTTGTCACCAAAAAGTCACCAGCGCGACCCGCCGGCGGCCCTAACCTGCACCTCGGTTTCCACCCTTACAGAGGTGCAGGATGAACATCGTTTCGAGCAAGTTGAGCCGTACCGTGCTGGCCGCCGCCCTGCTGGCCGGCGCCGCCCTCGCAGGCGCCCCGGCGGCGCAGGCGCAGGCCACCGCCGCGCCGGCCGCGGCGCCGATCGGCGTGCGCGGCACCGTGACCGCCCTCGCCGGCGACACGCTCAAGGTGCATACCCGCTCGGGCCAGGATCTCGACGTGGGCCTGGGCAAGGACACCGCGGTGCGCGCCGTGACGCTGGCCAAGGTCGACGAGATCAAGGCCGGCAGCTACATCGGCTCGGCCGCCATCCCGCAGGCCGACGGCTCGCTCAAGGCGCTGGAAGTGCACGTGTTCCCGCCCAGCATGCGCGGCAGCGGCGAAGGCCACCGCGCCTGGGACCTGGGCAAGAACAGCAGCATGACCAACGGCACCGTGGGCAGCGTGGTGGTCAGCAACGGCCGCACCATCACGGTCAAGTACCCCGAAGGCGAAAAGCGCATCGTGATCCCCGCCGACGTGCCCATCGTCAACCTGGAGCCGGGCGACCGCTCGCTGCTGGTGCCCGGCGCCCACGTGGTGCTGTTCGCCAGCAAGGCCGCCGACGGCGCGCTGACCGCGCGCTTCGTCTCGGCCGGCAAGAACGGCGTCGTGCCGCCGATGTAAGGCACGTGCCATGCGCAAGCCCACTCCCGCCGCCGCGCGGCGCGCCATCGTCCACCCGCTGGCGGTGCGCGCCACGCACTGGATCAACGCTTTCGCCATGACCTGCATGGTGATGAGCGGCTGGGCCATCTACAACGCTTCGCCGCTGTTCGGCTTGCGCTTCCCGGCGTGGGCCACGGTCGGCGGCTGGCTGGGCGGCTCGATCGCCTGGCATTTCGCGGCGATGTGGCTGCTGTGCGCGAATGCCCTGCTCTATCTCGGCTACGGCCTGGCCACGCGCCATTTCCGCCGGCATTTCCTGCCGCTGAGCGCGCGCGCCGCGCTGCGCGACGCCGGCCTGGCGCTGCGCCTGCGCCTGCCGCACCGGCCCGGCGCCTACAACGCGGTGCAGCGGCTGATGTACGTGGCGGTGCTGCTGCTCGGCGTGCTGGTGGTGGCGTCCGGGCTGGCGATCTGGAAGCCGGTCCAGCTCTGGTGGCTGGCCGGCCTGTTCGGCGGCTTCGACACCGCGCGCCGCGTGCATTTCTTCGCGATGGCCGGCATCGTCGGTTTCGTCGCCGTGCACCTGGCGCTGGTCGTGGCCGTGCCGTCCACCTTGTTGCCCATGTTCACCGGCCGCGCGCGGCGCGGCCATCACGGAGAAGCCGAAGCATGAGCGAGCCGTCCGGCAAGACGCCAGCCGCGCGTCCCGATTCCATCCGCACCGAAGACGCGCCGCGCGCGGCCGGCGTCATCGCCACGCCGGCGCGGCCGGCCCTCAGCGCGGCGGATTTCCGGCCGCAGCTGGCGCGCCTGCAGCGGCGCATGTTCCTGCGCTCGTCGCTGTCGCTCGGCGCGGTGTCCATGCTGGCCGGCTGCACGCTGCAGGACGGCGACACCGTGGACAAGGTGCTGTGGTCCATGTCGCGCTGGAACGACCGCGTGCAGGCGTGGCTGTTCAGCGGCGCGCGGCTGGCGCCGACCTACGCGCGCAGCCAGATCACGCAGCCGTTCCCGTTCAACGCCTTCTACCAGGAATTCGACGTGCCCGAGGTGGACGGCGGCGACTACCGGCTGGAAGTCTCCGGCCTCGTCGCCGACAAGCGCAGCTGGAGCCTGGCGCAGTTGCGCGCGCTGCCGCAGGCGGGCCAGATCACGCGCCATATCTGCATCGAAGGCTGGAGCGCCGTCGGCGAATGGCGCGGCGTGCCGCTGCGCACGTTCCTGCAGCGCATCGGCGCGGACACCACGGCGCGCTATGTCGGCTTCAAGTGCGCGGACCGCTACTACTCCAGCCTCGACATGGCGACCGCGCTGCACCCGCAGACCATGCTGGCGCTGGACTTCGGCAGCGAGCCGCTGCCGCCCAGGTACGGCTATCCGCTCAAGCTGCGCGTGCCGACCAAGCTCGGCTTCAAGAACCCCAAGCATATCGCCGCGCTGTTCGTCACCAACGAGAATCCCGGCGGCTACTGGGAAGACCAGGGCTACAACTGGTTCAGCGGGATCTAGGCCGGCAGCCGGTAGCCGGGCAGCGGCGGGCGGCGGGTGACGCCGGCGCGGTCCGGCCCCGGAAATGGCTGCAGGCGTGCCGCCGGATGCAGCCCCGCGCACGCATTTCCGGCCGGCAACGCCGCGGGGCATTCACAGCGCGGCCGCCCGTGGGTAAGATCGAACCCATTCGCCCGCCGCCGCCCGACCAGGCGCGGCCGGCCTGGCCCATGCCCGCACATCCTCTCCCGCGGCGGGCGCCGCGACGAACGAGGGAGATCATGCCCGCACGCAACCAGTTCCGGCGACTCTGGCACCTGACTTCCGAAGGTTGGGGCTACTGCGCGCTCGGCACCTTCACCTGCGACGGCCTGCCGCCGGAATGGCGCGCGGTGCTGCCCATGCTGCCGCTGCGCGACCGCTACTCGCCGGTCAAGGCCGCGCGCATGGTGCTCGTTACCATGCAGTTGCGCGGCGCGGCGCCGGACGTGGCGCGCCGCTGCGATCCGCAGCGGCCTCTGTATTACGTTTATCAGGCGTGGAGCACGGTGGCGGGGTGATGCGGGCGCGGCCCATGTCGGCATGGCCTGTCTCGCGCGCCGCCACGTCTCCATGAAAAAACGGGCCCCGAAGGGCCCGTTTCCACTGCAACCAGCCTGCGCCGGTTCAGCCCACCCACTTGCGGGCGTTGCGGAACATGCGCATCCACGGGCTGCCGCCGTCGGCGACCTGCTTCCATGCGTCGGGCGCCCAGCTCATGGTGGCGGTGCGGAACACGCGCTCCGGGTGCGGCATCAGCACGGTGAAGCGGCCATCGGTGGTGGTCACGGAGGTGATGCCTTCCGGCGAGCCGTTCGGGTTGAGCGGGTAGGTCTGCGTCGGCGCGCCGTGGTTATCCACGAAGCGCAGCGCCACGCGGGCCTGCTTCTGGTCGCCCTGCTGCGAGAAGTCGGCGAAGCCTTCGCCGTGCGCCACCACGATGGGGATGCGGCTGCCTTCCATGCCGGCAAAGAAGATCGACGGCGAGGACTGCACTTCCACGGTGACGTAGCGCGCTTCGTACTGCTCGGACTGGTTGCGCGTGAACTTGGGCCACGCGCCCGCGCCCGGGATGATCGGGGCGAGGTTGCTCATCATCTGGCAGCCGTTGCACACGCCCAGCGCGAAGGTGTCCTGGCGGTTGAAGAAGGCGGCGAACTGCTCGGCCATGCGCGCGTTGAACAGGATGGTCTTGGCCCAGCCCTCGCCGGCGCCCAGCACGTCGCCGTAGCTGAAGCCGCCGCACGCGACGAAGCCGCTGAAGTCGGCCAGGCTGGCGCGCCCGGCGATCAGGTCGCTCATGTGCACGTCGTGCGTGTCGAAGCCCGCGCGGTCCATGCTGTAGGCCATCTCGATCTGCGAGTTGACGCCCTGCTCGCGCAGGATCGCCACCTTGGGACGCGCGCCGGTGGCCACGAACGGCGCGGCGATGTCCGCGGCCGGGTCGAAGGTCAGCACCGGCGAGATGCCGGGGTCGGCCGCGTCCAGCAGGCGGTCGTATTCACTGTCGGCGCAGGCGGGGTTGTCGCGCAGGCGCGCGATGCGCCAGCTCACCTCGCTCCAGATGCGCTGGAGCTCGCCGCGCGCGGCGCCGAAGACCTTCTTGGCGTCGCGGTAGATCTCGATCTGGTCGGTGGCGTTGGGCTTGCCGACCACGTGGCTGCAGGCCGACAGGCCGACTTCGCGCAGCACGCCGAACACGGCGTCGCGCTCGGACAGGCGCACCTGGATCACCGCGCCGAGCTCTTCCGAGAACAGCGCGCGCAGGGTCTGGTCGTTGCGGCGCTCGCCGATCTGCTGGGCCCAGTTCTTGGCGTCGCCGTAGTCCTGCTCCTGCTGCGGGTCCAGCGCCAGCATGTCGACGTTGAGCGACACGCCGCAGTGGCCGGCGAAGGCCATTTCCGCCAGCGCCGCCATGAAGCCGCCGTCGGAGCGGTCGTGGTAGGCCAGCAGCTTGCCTTCGCGGTTCAGGCGCTGGATCACGTTGAAGAAGTGCTTCAGGTCGTCGGCGCTGTCCACGTCCGGCGTGGCGTCGCCGACCTGCTGCGTGACCTGCGCCAGGATGCTGCCGCCGAGGCGGTTCTTGCCGCGGCCCAGGTCGATGGCGATCAGCACAGTGTCGCCGGCGTCGGTGCGCAGTTGCGGGGTCAGCGTGCGGTCGGTGTCGTCCACCGCGGCGAAGGCCGAGATGATCAGCGAGACCGGCGCCACCACTTCCCTGGCGATGCCGTTGTCGTCCCACTTGGTGCGCATGGACAGCGAATCCTTGCCCACCGGGATGCTGATGCCGAGCGCCGGGCACAGTTCCATGCCGACCGCGTGCACGGTGTCGTACAGCCGCGCGTCCTCGCCGTCCACGCCGCAGGCGGCCATCCAGTTGGCGGACAGCTTGACCTTGCCCAGATCCTTGACCGGCGCGGCGGCCAGGTTGGTCAGGGCCTCGCCGATGGCCATGCGGCCCGAGGCCGGCGCGTCGATCACGGCCAGCGGGGTGCGCTCGCCCATCGTCATGGCTTCGCCGGCGCGGCCCTTGTAGTCGAGCGTGGTCACGGCCACGTCGGCCACCGGCACCTGCCACGGGCCGACCATCTGGTCGCGCGCGTTCATGCCGCCCACGGTGCGGTCGCCGATGGTGATGAGGAAGGACTTGCTGGCCACGGTCGGGTGGCGCAGCACGTCGCGCACGGCCTGGTCGAGCGCGAGGCCGGTCACGTCCACCGGCGGCAGCACCTGCTCGACATGGCGCACGTCGCGGTGCATGCGCGGCGGCTTGCCGAGCAGCACGTCCATCGGCATGTCGACGGCGTAGTGCTCCTTGAGCGAAGCGTCGACGTGCGCGTCCACCAGTTGCAGCTGCTGTTCCTCGGTGGCCACGCCGACCACCGCGAACGGCGAGCGCTCGCGCTGGCACATGGCCTGGAACAGCGGGAACGAGTCCGGCGCGATGGCCAGCACGTAGCGTTCCTGCGATTCGTTGCACCAG
Organism: Cupriavidus sp. WS; assembly: GCF_000395345.1. Classification (NCBI taxonomy): domain Bacteria; kingdom Pseudomonadati; phylum Pseudomonadota; class Betaproteobacteria; order Burkholderiales; family Burkholderiaceae; genus Cupriavidus; species Cupriavidus sp. WS. The sequence continues at coordinate 27,601 of NZ_AQPL01000207.1, forward strand.
ATCTCGGCCGGGCTCAGGCCCGACTCTTCCAGGTGCACCTGGCGCAGGTCGAAGCGCGCGCCGCGGCCGGCGCCGTCCACCAGTTCGGGGAAGGCGTTGGAGATGCCCCCCGCGCCCACGTCGTGGATCGACAGGATGGGGTTGTCGTCGCCGAGCTGCCAGCAGGCGTTGATGACTTCCTGCGCGCGCCGCTCCATTTCCGGGTTGCCGCGCTGGACCGAGTCGAAGTCCAGGTCGGCGGTGTTGGTGCCGGTGGCCATCGAGCTGGCGGCACCGCCGCCCATGCCGATGCGCATGCCGGGGCCGCCGAGCTGGATCAGCAGCGTGCCGGCCGGCAGCGGATTCTTGTGGGTGTGGCCGGCGTCGATGTTGCCGATGCCGCCGGCGATCATGATCGGCTTGTGGTAGCCGCGCACGGTGCCGCCCACGTTCTGCTCGTAGACGCGGAAGTAGCCGCCCAGGTTGGCGCGGCCGAATTCGTTGTTGAAGGCGGCGCCGCCGAGCGGGCCGTCGATCATGATCTGCAGCGGCGAGGCGATGCGGTCGGGCTTGCCGGTGATGTTGTCGGCCCGGCCGGCCTTGTCGTCGGGGTTGCGGTGCGCTAGCGGCTGGGCGGCGTCGCGCGCGTTTTCCCAGCTTTGCACGGCGTCCGGCAGCATCAGGTTGGACACCGTGAAGCCGGTCAGGCCGGCCTTGGGCTTGGCGCCGCGGCCAGTCGCGCCTTCGTCGCGGATCTCGCCGCCGGCGCCGGTGGAGGCGCCCGGGAACGGCGAGATGGCGGTCGGGTGGTTGTGCGTCTCCACCTTCATCAGCGTGTGCGTGAGCGCCTCGTGGCGGCCGTACTTCTGCGCGGCGCCGCGCGGGAACCAGCGCTCGGCCACGTCGCCTTCCATCACGGCGGAGTTGTCCGAGTACGCCACGATCGAGCCTTGCGGGTTGAGCTGGTGCGTATTGCGGATCATGGCGAACAGGGACTTGTCCTGCTGCACGCCGTCGATGGTCCAGGTGGCGTTGAAGATCTTGTGGCGGCAGTGCTCGCTGTTGGCCTGCGCGAACATCATCAGCTCGACGTCGGTCGGGTTGCGCCCGAGCCTGGCGTAGGCCTCGACCAGGTAGTCGATCTCGTCTTCCGACAGCGCCAGGCCCATCTCGGCGTTGGCCTGCGCCAGCGCGGCGCGGCCGCCGGCGATGTCGATGAAGCGCAGCGGCTTGGCGGGCAGTTCCTGGAACAGCGCGGCGGCGTCCTCGCGCGCGGCGACCACGGTCTCGGTCATGCGGTCGAACAGGTGCGCGGCCACGGCGGCGCGCGTGCCGGCGTCCAGCGTCTTGCGCCCGCGCAGCAGGCCCTTCTTGCAGATCACGGTGATCTCGATGCCGCGCTCGATGCGGTGCACCTCCCCGAAGCCGCAGTTGTGCGCGATGTCGGTGGCCTTGCTGGCCCACGGCGAGATCGTGCCGAAGCGCGGGATCACCACGAAGCGGTCGCCCTCGGCCTGCGGCTCGAACGGCGCGCCGTAGGTCAGCAGCGCGGCGATGCGCTCGCTGTCGGCCGGCGACAGCGGCGCGTTGGCATCGACGAAATGCAGGAACTGGCCGTGAACCGACTCGATGTCGGCGTCGATCTGCTTGAGGGCGGTGAGCAGGCGTTGCTGGCGAAAGGCGGAAAGGGCCAATGCGCCGGGGAAGCACGAAAAATGCGCCATGATCTGAGCGGTCGGGAGGGCAGGAGGTAGGGGCTGCTACCGGCCGGCGCCGCTGGTTGGGGCGCCGTGCTGGCGGGAAACTGGCATTATACCTTGTCGGCCGCCCTTTCCCGCGTTGCAGCACGGCCCGCCGCGCCCCGGCGCGGGCCGGCACGGACCGGTCAAGGGCCAACGAGCGGCGCTATCGCCACTCGCCGCGCGAAGCGCCTGCCGGAGTACCGCCGGGGCCGCCTCTGCCCGCCCCGCTCAGGCCTCGCCGAAGCCCCCGCCGCCCGGCGTTTCGACCACGAACACGTCGCCGGCCGCCATCTCGCAGCGGCCCACGTGGCCGAGCGCCTCTTCCCGCCCGTCGGCGCGCACCACGTAGTTGCGCCCGGTGGCGCCGGGCGCGCCGCTGGCCATGCCGAACGGCGCGTGCAGGCGGTTGTTGGAGAGGATCGAGGCGGTCATCGGCTCCAGGAAGCGCACCCGGCGGATGCCGCCGTTGCCGCCATGCCAGCGCCCCGCCCCGCCCGAGCCCGGGCGGATCTCGTAGCTTTCCAGCCGCACCGGGAAGCGCCATTCCAGCACTTCCGGGTCGGTCAGCCGCGAGTTGGTCATGTTGGTCTGCACCACGTCGCAGCCGTCGAAGCCGTTGCCGGCGCCGCTGCCGCCCGAGATGGTCTCGTAGTACTGGTAGCGCTCGTTGCCGAACGTGAAGTTGTTCATGGTGCCCTGGCTGGCCGCCACCACGCCGAGCGCGCCGTACAGCGCATTGGTGATGCACGACGAGGTTTCCACGTTGCCCGACACCACCGAGGCCGGATAGCGCGGGTTGAGCATCGAGCCTTCCGGGACGATCACCTTGATCGGCTTGAGGCAGCCGGCGTTGAGCGGGATGTCCTCGTCGACCAGCGTGCGGAACACGTACAGCACCGCCGCCATGCACACCGCGCGCGGCGCGTTGAAGTTGTTGGGCAGCTGCGCCGAGGTACCGGTGAAGTCCACCACGGCTTCGCGCTGTTCCCGGTCCACCGTCACCCGCACCCGGATGCGCGCGCCGTTGTCGAGCGGGTAATCGTAGGCGCCGTCCCTGAGCGCGGTGATGACGCGGCGCACCGCTTCCTCGGCGTTGTCCTGCACGTGGCCCATGTAGGCGCGCACCACCGGCAGGCCGAACTGCGCCACCATCCTGCGCAGCTCTTCCACGCCCTTGGCGTTGGCCGCCACCTGGGCGCGCAGGTCGGCCATGTTCTGGTCGACGTTGCGCGCCGGGTAGCGCCCGCCGGCCAGCAGCGCGCGCATGCCGGCGTCGTCGAGCACGCCGGCCTTGACCAGCGGGAAGTTGTCGATCAGCACGCCCTCCTCTTCCACCACGGTGGAGTCCGGCGGCATCGAGCCCGGCGTGATGCCGCCGATGTCGGCATGGTGGCCGCGCGAGCCGACGTAGAACAGGATCTCGCGGCCGGCTTGGTCGAACACCGGCGTGATCACGGTCACGTCCGGCAGGTGCGTGCCGCCGTTGTAGGGGTGGTTGAGCACGTAGACGTCGCCGTCGGCCATGCCGCCGGCGTTGCGCGCGATCACGGTCTTGATGCTCTCGCCCATCGAGCCGAGGTGCACCGGCATGTGCGGCGCGTTGGCGATCAGGTTGCCGGCGGCGTCGAAGATGGCGCAGGAGAAGTCGAGCCGCTCCTTGATGTTGACCGAGTAGGCGGTGTTCTGCAGCCGCTGGCCCATCTGCTCGGCGATCGACATGAACAGGTTGTTGAACACCTCCAGCATGACCGGGTCGGCGTCGGTGCCCACGGCGCGGCGCTGCGGGCGCGGCACCGCGCGCGTGAGCACGAGGTGGTCGCGCGCGGTCAGCTCCGCCTGCCAGCCGGGCTCCACCACGGTGGTGGCGTTGCGCTCGGCGATGATGGCCGGGCCGGGCAGCACGTCGCCAGGGCGCAGCGTGTCGCGCGGGAACAGGCCGGTGTCGTGCCAGGCGCCGCCGCTGAACATGCGCACGCGCTCGGCCGGCACCGGGCCGCCGCCGCGCGGCGCCGGCTCGGGCAGCTTTTCCGCGGGCGGCTCGCTGCTGCCGATGGCTTCCACCGAAACCGCTTCCACGATCAGCGGCTTGCCCTGCATCAGGAACGCATAGCGCTGGCGGTAGGCGGCGTCGAACGCGGCCTGCATGCCGGCCAGCGTGCCGAACGGCACCACCAGCGCGGAGTCGGTGCCTTCGTAGCGCAGGTGGGCGCGGCGCACCACCTCGATCTGCGCGTCGGCCACTTCCTGCTCCAGCAGTTCGGTGCGCGCTTGCTGCGCCAGCGCGTCGAGCGTGGCCTGCAGCGCCGGCAGCGCATCGGCATCGAGCCGCGCCTCCACCGCGCGCTCGCGCATCGCGGTGCGGTCGGCCAGCCCCATGCCGTAGGCCGACAGCACGCCCGCCAGCGGGTGCACGAACACGGTCTGCATGCCGAGCGCGTCCGCCACCAGGCAGGCATGCTGGCCGCCGGCGCCGCCGAAGGTGGTGAGCGTGTAGCCGGTCACGTCGTGGCCGCGCTGCACCGAGATCTGCTTGATCGCGTTGGCCATGTTGCCGACCGCGATCTCGATGAAGCCTTCGGCCACCTGCTCGGGGCTGCGCGCGTCGCCGGTGGCGGCGCTCACGGCCCGCGCCAGCTCGGCGAAGCGCGACACCACGGCGTCGCGGTCCAGCGGCGCGTCCGCGCCCGGGCCGAACACGCTGGGGAAATGGCGCGGCTGGATCTTGCCGAGCATGACGTTGCAGTCGGTCACGGCCAGCGGGCCGCCGCGCCGGTAGCTGGCCGGCCCCGGGTTGGCGCCGGCCGAGTCCGGCCCCACGCGGAAGCGGCTGCCGTCGAAATGCAGGATCGAGCCGCCGCCGGCGGCCACCGTGTGGATGCTCATCATCGGCGCGCGCATGCGCACGCCGGCCACGGCGGTCTCGAACACGCGCTCGAAATCGTTGGGATGGCCGCCGTTGAAATGCGACACGTCGGTGGAAGTGCCGCCCATGTCGAAGCCGATGACGCGGCCGAAGCCGGCGCCCTGCGACGAGCGCACCATGCCGACGATGCCGCCGGCCGGGCCGGACAGGATCGCGTCCTTGCCCTGGAAGCGGTGCGCGTCGGTCAGGCCGCCGCTGCTCTGCATGAACTGCAGCCGCACGCCGGGCATCTGCTGCTCGACCTGCTCCACGTAGCGGCGCAGGATCGGCGAAAGATAGGCGTCCACCACGGTGGTGTCGCCGCGCGAGACCAGCTTCATCAGCGGCGACACCTGGTGCGACACCGAGATCTGCGTGAAGCCGGTCTCGCGCGCGATGCGCGCCGCGGCCTGCTCGTGCGCCGGCGCGCGGTAGCCGTGCAGGAACACGATGGCGATGGCGCGGGTGCCGCCGGCGAACACGCGCTGCATGTCGGCGCGCAGCGCGGCTTCGGCGAGCGGCGCGACGACGCCGCCCCGCGCGTCGAGCCGCTCGCCGACCTCCACCACCTCGCGGTAGAGCAGCTCGGGCAGCACGATGTTCAGGTCGAACAGGCGCGGCCGGTTCTGGTACGCGATGCGCAGCGCGTCGCGGAAGCCGCGCGTGATGAACAGCGCCAGCGGCTCGCCCTTGCGCTCGAGCAGCGCGTTGGTGGCCACCGTGGTGCCCATCTTCACCACCTCCACCAGCGCCGGCGTGACCGGCTCATCGGGCGCCAGGCCCAGCAGGTGGCGGATGCCGGCCACGGCCGCGTCGCGGTATTGCTCCGGGTTCTCGGACAGCAGCTTGTGCGTGACGACCGCGCCGTCGGGCCGCAGCCCGACCACGTCGGTGAAGGTGCCGCCGCGGTCGATCCAGAATTGCCAGCGGCGGCGGTCCGGGGCTGCAACGGAGGATGACTGCGGCGTTGGCGACGGCATGCGGGGGCTTCCTTGTCTGGCGTGATGGGATGTCGGGAACGATGGCATGCGCGCCGGTGCCGCGCGCATGCCGCGGCCTACAGCGAAGTGGCCGAGCGCGCGGCCTGCTCGTACAGGCCGGTGAGCACGCGCAGCAGCCGCGCCAGCTCGCCGATCTCGGCGTTCTCCGCGCTGCCGGCGGTGAAATTGCTGGTCAGGCACTGCTCGCGGATCTCGCGGTAGCGCGCGCAGGCCTGCGTGCCGGCCGGCGTGGTGGTGTAGATGGCTTCCTTGCCGACGCGCTCGCCCTCCACCAGCCCCATGCCTTGCAGCTTCTTCAGCGCGTAGGTGACGAGGTGGGTGTCTTCCACGTTCAGCACGAAGCAGATGTCGGCCAGCCGCTTGGGCCGCGCGCGGTGGTTGACGTGATGGAGCACCAGCACGTCGAGGAAGGTCAGGTCGCGCACGCCGGAGGCGCCCATGCAGCGCACCACCCAGCGGCTGTAGGCGTTGTAGGCGGTGTTCAGGCCGAACTCGAACTCGGACAGCTCGGGGCTGCGCTCGGACACCAGGTGCGAGGACGACACGATGTTGGGCCCGACCGCGCGCGGCAACGTGGTGGCTGCGGCGGCGGACCGCGCGGGCGCGTCCTGCGCGCCGTTGTCGTGCTCGGCCGGGTCCTGGCCGGCGGCTGGCTTACGCGCCATGTCTACACTCCTCTCTCTCATTGTTGGTCCGATGCGCCCGCGTGGCGCGGCCGGCGGCCCGGCTAGGTATATCCCCGGGGGCCTGGCCCGCAGATTTGGCTTGACAGTTTATAAACAAATTATGAGGATAAACACCAAATAAATCCAAGCAAAACATCGGGGACGTAGCAGTGGATTCTGCACGAAGACAGGGCAGGAAAACCGGCGGACGCACTATCGCGGGGCCGGCGCGACGCCCGCCGGCGCTCTGGTTGCGCGGCACCGGCGCACTGGCTAGACTCGACCCGAACCTTGCCGAGCGCGGCTGAACCGCGAACCAGATGCCCACCGATATCCATACATTGCAGACAAAACTTCACGACGGCAGCGCCACGCGCGCCGGCGTGATCGCCGCCGCGGCCGAACTGGCGCGGCAGCCCGCGGCGCAGTCCGTGCTGCTCCACGCCACCTTCGAGGCCGCCGCCGAGACCGCGCGCGCGGCCGACACCGCCGCCCGCGCGGGCCAGCCGCTGCATCCGCTCGCGGGCCTGCCGGTCTCGGTCAAGGACCTGTTCGACGTGGCCGGCGAGGTCACGCGCGCGGGCTCCCCGGTGCGCGACGATGCGGCGCCGGCCGCCGCGGACGCCACCGTCGTGCGCCGCCTGCGCGAGGCCGGCGCGGCGCTGGTCGGGCGCACCAACATGACCGAGTTCGCGTTCTCCGGCGTCGGCATCAACCCGCATTTCGGCACGCCGGTCAACCCGGCCGACCGCAGCGTGGCGCGCATTCCCGGCGGCTCGTCGTCGGGCGCGGCGGTGTCCGTGGCGCTGGGGCTGGCGGTGGCCGGGCTGGGCAGCGACACCGGCGGCTCGATCCGCATTCCGGCCGCGCTGTGCGGCCTGACCGGCTTCAAGCCAACCCAGCGCCGGGTGCCGCTCGACGGCGCGTTTCCGCTGTCCTACACGCTGGACACCGCCTGCGCGATGGCGCGCTCGGTGCACGACTGCGCGCTGGTCGACAGCGTGATCGCCGACCAGGCCGTGGTGCCGGCCAGCAAGGCCGCGGCGGGCATCCGCCTGGCCGTGCCGCGCCAGTACCTGCTGGACGACCTCGACGCCACCGTGGCGCGCGCGTTCGACCGCACCCTCGGCCTGCTGTCCGCGGCCGGCGTGCGCATCGAGCCGGTCGACCTGCCCGAACTGGCCGAGCTGCCCGGCATCAACGCCACCGGCGGCTTCACCGCGCCCGAGGCCTACGCCATCCACCGCCACGTGCTGGCGGCCCGGCGCGGCCAGTACGACCCGCGCGTGGCCATGCGCATCGAGCGCGGCGCCGCCATGAGCGCGCCCGACTACGTGGACCTGGTACGCGCGCGCGCCGCCTGGATCGCGCGCGTGCTGGCGCGCATCGAAGGCTTCGACGCGGTGGCCTGCCCCACGGTGCCGATGGTGGCGCCGCCGGTCGCGCCGCTGCTGGCGGACGACGACCTCTTCTTCCGCACCAACGCGCTGCTGTTGCGCAACACCTCGGCCTTCAACTTCCTCGACGGCTGCTCGATCTCGCTGCCCTGCCACCAGCCGGGCGAGCTGCCGGTCGGGCTGATGCTCTCGCACGGTGCGCTGCGCGACGCGCAGTTGCTGGGCACGGCAATTGCATTGGAAACCATCGTCAGGCCCGCCGCCTGACACGCTCGCCCCCCGGGCGGGCCTTCGCGCCGCGCGGCCCCTGAGCCAGGCCGCGCGCGCGGGACGGGCACCGCCATGCGGCACCCACGCAGCACACGAAACACACGCAGGACCCAAGCCGCACAGAAAAGCCGTACCAGAACAGACCGAGCCGCAACGACCAACCAGGAGAGATCGATGCAAGGGAAGGCAATACTGAAGTACATGCTGCTGGGCGGGGTGCTGGCCGCCGCGTCGGCGCTGGCCCCCGTGGCGCAGGCACAGACCAGGTGGGACCTGCCGACCGGCTACCCCACCAACAACCTGCACACCGAGAACCTGCAGCAGATGGCCAACGACGTGGAGAAGGCCACCGGCGGCAAGCTCAAGATCCTGATCCATCCCAATGGCTCGCTGCTCAAGGCCAACGAGATCAAGCGCGGCGTGCAGACCGGCCAGGTGCAGATGGGCGAGATCCTGATGTCGCTGCTGGCCAACGAGAACCCGGTGTTCGGCGTGGACGCGGTGCCCTTCCTGGCCACCAGCTACCAGGATTCCTACAAGCTGTGGCAGGCCTCGCGCGCCGTCACCGACAAGGTGCTCGACAAGCAGGGCATGAAGCTGCTCTACGCGGTGGCGTGGCCGCCGCAGGGCATCTACGCCAACAAGCCGATCAACGCCGCGGCCGACATGAAGGGCCTCAAGTGGCGCGCCTACAATCCCGCCACCTCCAAGATCGCCGAGCTGGTCGGCGCGCAGCCGGTCACGATCCAGGCCGCCGACCTCGCCCAGGCGCTGGCCACCGGCACCGTCAATTCCTTCATGTCCTCGGGCGCCACCGGCGTGGACACCAAGGTGTGGGAAAGCGTGAAGTACTTCTACACGGTGGACGCCTGGCTGCCGAAGAACATGCTGGTGGTCAGCAAGAAGGCCTTCGCCGCGCTGGACAAGCCGACCCAGGACGCGCTGCTCAAGACCGTGGCCGAGGCCGAGAAGCGCGGCTGGCAGGTCTCCGAGCAGAAGACGCGCGACTACCTCGCCGTGCTCGGCAAGAACGGCATGACCGTGCAGCCGCCCTCGCCGCAGCTGCGGCAGGACATGCAGAAGGTCGGCCAGGTCATGGTCGACGAATGGGCCAGGAGCGCCGGCGACGACGGCAAGGCCATTCTCGAAGCCTACAAGAAGTAAGCCGGGCAGCCGGCGCCGGACCGGCGCCATGCACGCGGCATGCGGCGCCACCGCGCGTTTCCCGTGCATTTCCCGCGCGTCTTCCGCGCGCAGCCGCGGCGGCGCCCGCTGCCGCCGCGGCATGCGTCTCCTTTCACCGCACCCTCCCTCCTCTGCCGTCATGGAAGCTCCTGCCGTCAACAAGCGCTGGCTCGACCGGCTGCTTGACCTGTTCGCCGTGCTCGGCGCGCTGTGCATCCTCGGGGTCTGCATCATCATGATCCTGATGTCCTTCTCGCGCGAGACCACCATCATCTTCAAGGGCGGCGACGACATCGTCGCCTGGCTGTGCGCGGCCTCCGCCTTCCTCGTGCTCGGCCAGACCTTCCAGCACGGCGGCATCGTGCGCGTGGAAATGCTGCTCGAAGCGGTGAGCCCGCGCCAGCGCTGGTGGCTCGAGCTGCTGTCGCTCGCCATCTGCGCGGTGTTCGCCGGCTATGCCACCTGGGCGCTGCTGAGCTTCGCCTGGCAGAGCTGGGAGATCGGCGACGTCTCGCAGGGGCAGATCGTGGTGCCGCTGTGGATTCCGCAGAGCTTCGCGGTGCTGGGCTGCGCCGGCTTCGCGCTGGCCGTGCTCGACGAGCTGCTGCGCGTGGCGCGCCGCCAGAAGCCGCGCTACCAGCTCGCGCAGGAGGCCAAGCTGGCCGCCGGCGACTTCGGGGAGACCGTCTGATGAGCACCGTCCTGGTTTCCCTGATCCTGCTGCTGGTGATGATCGTGTTCCTGGTGATCGGGGCGTGGATCCCGGTGGCCATCGCCGTCACCTCGTGGGTGGGGCTGGTGGTCTTCGCCGACCACGACGCGCTGGTCAACCTGGCCAATGCGTGGTGGTCCTCGAGCGCGTCCTACACGCTGGCCTCGCTGCCGCTGTTCGTGTGGATGGGCGAGATCCTGTTCCGCACCAAGCTGTCCGAGCAGATGTTCAACGGCCTGTCGCCGTGGCTGAACTGGCTGCCCGGGCGGCTCATGCACGTCAACATCCTGGGCTGCGGCATCTTCGGTTCGGTGTCGGGCTCGTCGGCCGCCACCTGCGCCACCATCGCCAAGTCGGCGCTGCCCGAACTCACGCGGCGCGGCTACGACGAGCGCGTGACGCTGGGCTCGCTGTCGTGCGCCGGCACGCTCGGCATCCTGATCCCGCCGTCGATCACCATGGTGGTGTACGCGGTGTCGGCGGACGTGTCGATCATCCGCGTGTTCCTGGCCGGCTTCCTGCCGGGCCTGCTGCTGATGCTGCTGTTCTCGGGCTACATCGTGGCGTGGGCGCTGTCCAACCCGGACAAGACGCCGCCGGCCGAGCACTTCGGCTGGCGCGCGCGCCTGGCCTCGATCCGCCAGTTGATGCCGTGCATGATCCTGATCGCCTTCATCACCTGGATCATGATCACCGGCTACTCCACCGCCACCGAGGCCGCCGCCTACGGCGTGGTGGCCTCGCTGGCGCTGGCCTGGGCGGGCGGCTCGCTGACGCGCAAGGCGTTCTGGGAAAGCCTGATGTCGGCCACGCGGCTGACCGCCATGATCATGTTCGTGCTGGGCGCCACCTCGTTCCTGTCGGTGACGATGAGCTTCACCGGCATTCCGCGCGCGCTGGCCGAGTGGGTGGCGTCGATGCACCTGTCGCCGTGGGCGCTGATCGCCGTGCTGACGGTGATCTACATCCTGCTGGGCACCGCGCTGGACGGCATTTCCATGATCGCGCTGACCACCGCCACGGTGCTGCCGATGGTGCAGGCGGCGGGCTTCGATCTGGTATGGTTCGGGATATTCATCGTGCTGCTGGTGGAGATCGCCGAGGTCACGCCGCCGGTCGGCTTCAACCTGTTCGTGCTGCAGAGCATGACAGGCAAGGACAGCAACTACATCGCGCGGGTCTCGCTGCCGTTCTTCATGATGATGGTGATCGCCATCGGCATCATCACGGTATGGCCAACGCTGGTCACGTGGCTGCCCGACGTGGTGATGCAGAAGGAACTGAAGTAGGACCGCGCTGCCGGCCGCCGCATGCCGCCGGCGGCATTGCGCAACAGCGGGGGCCGCGGCCCCGACGGAGTGCCATGCATGTGATCGTGATCGGCGCCGGCGTGATCGGCGTGTGCTCGGCCTGGTATCTGCGCGAAGCCGGCTTCGACGTGACCGTGGTCGAGCGGCGCGCGGCGCCCGCGCAGGAATCGAGCTTCGGCAACGCCGGCGTGATCGCGCCCGGCTACGTCACGCCGTGGGCCGCGCCGGGCATGCCCGGCAAGGTGCTGCGCAACCTGTTCGCCAGCACCTCGCCGGTGCTGTTCCGCCCCAGCGCCGACCCGGCCATGTGGCGCTGGATCGCGCGCTGGCTCGGCGAATGCACGCTGGAGCGCTACCGCGTGAACAAGCTGCGCATGCAGCGGCTGGCCTTCTACAGCCGCGAATGCCTGCACGCGCTGCGCGGCAAGCTCGAGATCGACTACGAGCAGTCGCAGGGCTACCTGCAACTGTTCCGCACGCGGCGCGACCTGGTGCTGGCCGAGCCGGCGCTGGCGCTGCTGCGCGAGCACAAGGTGCCGCACCGCCTGGTCGACGCCGACGGCTGCCGCGGCATCGAGCCCGGCCTGACCACCGACACGCCGCTGGCCGGCGGCCTGCACCTGCCCGAGGACGAATCCGGCAACTGCCCGATGTTCGTGCGGCGCCTGCGCACGCTGGCCGAGGCCGCGGGCGTGCGCTTCGTCATGGACCGCGACGCCGGCGCGCCGCGCCCGCTGCCGGGCGGCGGGTTCGCGCTGGACCTGCGCGCTGTGGGCCATGGCACGGGCCACGATGCGGGCCACGCCGCCGGAAGCACGCCCGAGACGCTCACCGCGGACCGCATGCTGGTGTGCGCGGGCGTGGGCAGCGCCGCGCTGCTGCGCCCGCTCGGCCTGCACATCCCGCTCTACCCGGTCAAGGGATACTCCGCCACCGTGCAGATCAGCGACGAGCTGCAGGCGCCGCTGGCCGCGCTGATGGACGAGTCGTACAAGGTGGCCATCACGCGCATGGGCAACCGCCTGCGCGTGGCCGGCACGGCCGAGCTCGGCTCGCGCCGGCTCGACCTGCGCCCGGCCGCCGTCAACACCCTGCTCAAGGTGGCGCGCGACTGGTTCCCGGTGGCCGGCCACTACGGCAATGCCACGCTGTGGGCCGGCGCGCGCCCGATGCTGCCGGACGGCCCGCCGCTGATCGGCGCCACCGCCGTGCCCGGCCTGTTCCTCAACCTCGGCCACGGCTCGACCGGCTGGGCGATGGCCTGCGGCTCGGGCCGCATCGCCGCCGACCTGATCGCCGGCAACGCCGCCGCCATCGACCTGGAGGGCCTCACGCCCGCCCGCTACGGCCTCGGGCCGCGCTGACCATGCACACACCCCTGCCCGCTTCCCATTCCGCCGCGGCCTGGCTGCCGCTCGACGCCGCCAGCGCCGCCGGCATCCCGCTCTACGACGTGGCCGCCATCCGCCGCATCGAGGCCGCGGCGATGGCGACGCTGCCCGCCTTCGAGCTGATGTCGCGCGCCGGCGCCGCCGCCGCGGACTGGCTGGCGCGGCATGCGCCGGACGGCCCGCTGCTGATGTTGGCCGGCCCCGGCAACAACGGCGGCGACGCGCTGGTGGCCGCCACCCGCCTGCACCTGGCCGGGCGCGCGGTGCAGGCCTGGCTCACGGCCGAGCCGGACCGCCTGCCCGCCGACGCGGCGCGTGCCTGGCTGGAGGCCCGCGCCGCCGGCGTGCCGCTGCGCGTGCTGCCCCAGTCCGCCTGCCAGGGCGGCCTGCCACCGCTGCCGGCCGAGACCCGCGCGCTGGTCGACGGCCTGCTCGGCATCGGCCTCAACCGCCCCGCCGACGGCTACGTCGCGCAGTGGATCGCGCATCTCAACGGCGCCGGGCTGCCGGTGTTCGCCCTCGACATTCCCAGCGGCCTGTTCGCCGACACCGGCGCCGGCGCGCCGGCGGTATGCGCGTGCCGCACGCTGACCTTCATCGGCGCCAAGCCGGGCCTGCTGACGCTGGACGGCCGCGACTGCGCGGGCGAGGTGGACATCGCCCCGCTCGACCTGATCTATCCGCCGGCCGAGCACGCATGCGCCACGGTCAACGTGCCGGCCTCGTTCGCCGCGGCGCTGCCGGCGCGCCGGCATGCCACCAACAAGGGCAGCTTCGGCTCGCTGGCGGTGATCGGCGGCGGCGTGGGCATGACCGGCGCGCCGCTGCTGGGCGCGCGCGCCGCGCAGCACCTCGGCGCCGGGCGCGTGCACATCGCCTTCCTGGCGCAGCCGGCGCCGCTGCTCGATCCGGTGCATCCGGAACTGATGCTGCACCCGATCGCGGAGGTCGACCTGTCCGCCATGAACGCGCTGGTGATCGGCCCCGGCATGGGCACCGGCACGGCGGCGCGCAAGCAGCTCGCGCAACTGCTGCACGGCTGCGCGGCGGCGGCCGAACCGCCGGCGCTGGTATTGGACGCCGACGCGCTCAACCTGCTGGCCGCCGACCCCGCGCTGGCCGCGCTGCTGGCCGGCAGCGCGGCGGTGCGCGTGATGACGCCGCACCCGCTCGAAGCCGCGCGCCTGGCCGGCCTGAGCGTGGCCGAGATCCAGCGCGACCGCCTCGCCGCGGCGCGCGCGCTGGCGGCGCAATGGCAGGCGGTGGTGGTGCTCAAGGGCTCCGGCACGGTGATCGCGGCACCGCCCGACGCGGCCGGCGGCGTGGCGCTGTCGGTCAACCCGACCGGCAACGCGGGCCTGGCCACCGCCGGCACCGGCGACGTGCTGGCCGGCATGGCCGGCGCGCTGCTGGCGCAGGGCATGCCGCCGCTGCAGGCCGCGCAGGCCGCGGTATGGCTGCACGGGCGCGCCGCCGACCGCCTGGTGGCCGACGGCATCGGGCCGGCCGGGCTGACCGCCAGCGAGCTCTACCTGCCGCTGCGCGCGCTGTTCAACGACCTGCTGCGGCAGCCGGGCCGCGCATGAGCGACGCCGCCGAGCGCGCCGCGCCGCTGGCGCCGGCCGGTTCCGCTACGGCATCCAGCGCGGCATCCGTCGCCGCGCCCGCCACGGCCCGCCGCCAGTTGCTGACCGGCGTGGCGCTGCTGGTGCTGGGCCAGTGGATCCTGAGCCTGCTCGACGCCAGCAGCAAGATGCTGACCCAGCAGGGCCTGCCGGTGATGGGCGTGGCCTGGGTGCGCTACGTGGGCCACGTGGCGGCGATCTTCCTGCTGCTGGGGCCGGCGCGCTTCCGCGCGCAGTGCCGCCCGGCGAAGCCGGCCCTGCAATGGCTGCGCGGCGGCCTGATGCTGGTATCCACGCTGGTGTTCTTCAGCGTGCTCCGGCTGATGCCGCTGGCCGAGGCCACCGCGCTCAATTTCTGCGCGCCGCTGTTCGTGGTGGCGCTGTCGCCGTGGCTGCTCGGCGAGCGCCCCGGCTTTCACGCGCGCGCCAGCCGCTGGAGCGGCGTGGCGGTCGGCTTCGCCGGCATGCTGGTGGTGGTGCGCCCCGGCGGCGAGCTGAGCGGGCCGGGCATCGCGCTGGGCCTGCTGTCGGCGCTGGTGTTCGCGCTGATGCAGATGCTGACGCGGCGCATCGCCGCGCACGATGCGCCCATGACCACGCTGATCCAGAGCGGCGTCACCGGCGCGGCGCTGACCACCGCGCTGGTGCCGTTCTTCTGGTTCGAGTCGGTGCCCACGCCGCTGCAGGCGGGCCTGCTGCTGAGCACCGGCATCACCGGCTCGATCGGGCACTACTTCGTGATCCGCGCGTTCCAGTACGCGGACGCATCGTTTCTCAGCCCCTTCCTTTATCTGCAGATCCTGTCGGCCACCGCCATCGGCTACCTGGCTT
This sequence comes from Cupriavidus sp. WS, assembly GCF_000395345.1. Lineage (NCBI taxonomy): Bacteria > Pseudomonadati > Pseudomonadota > Betaproteobacteria > Burkholderiales > Burkholderiaceae > Cupriavidus > Cupriavidus sp. WS. The sequence goes on from NZ_AQPL01000207.1 coordinate 42,611, forward strand.
TCGGCCAGTTGCCGGACTGGATCACGGCGCTGGGCGTGGCCGTGATCTGCGCCGGCGGCGTGTGCGTGGCCGGCGGCGAACCGGCGCTGCGCATGCTGGCGCGGAGGCTCGACCGCGCGCGCTGAATGTCAGCCACGCACCGACAGCGCGCCATACCCCTATTTGGTAGTGTTTCGAAATACGAAGCAATGCCGTCTATTGCCGCTATTTGGCGAAAACACGTCATGTGGCGGCGCTATACTTCATGCGCGGCGCCGCCGGCCGGTTTCCGTACTGCATATCAAAGAATCTCCAGAGAATTCCGCACGCATGCCCACTGATTTCCACGCCTGGCGCTCCCTCCTGCAACACCACGAGACCATCCGCGACACCCCCATGCGCGACTGGTTCGATGCCGACGATGCCAGCCAGCGTGCCGCGCAATTCTCACTGGAAGCCGCCGGCCTGTACCTCGACTACGCCAAGAACCGCATCACGCCGCAGACCTTCGCGCTGCTGATGCAACTGGCCGACGAGGCCGGCGTGGCCCGCCGCCGCGACGCCATGTTCGCCGGCGACCACATCAACGCCACCGAGGACCGCGCGGTGCTGCACATCGCGCTGCGCGCCTGCCCCGGCACCACCTTCGAGGTGGACGGCAAGCCGGTGACGCCGGCGATCCATGCCGTGCTCGAGCGCATGCGCGTGTTTTCCGAACGGGTGCGCGGCGGCGAGTGGACCGGCGCCACCGGCAAGCGCATCACCGACGTCATCAACATCGGCATCGGCGGCTCGGACCTGGGCCCGCGCATGGTGTGCCGGGCGCTGTCGCACCTGGCCGACGGCGGGCCGCGCATGCATTTCGTCTCCAACGTGGACGGCACCGAGCTGGCCGAGACGCTGGCGCGGCTGGACCCGGAGCAGACCCTGGTGATCGTCTGCTCCAAGACCTTCACCACGCTCGAGACGATGGCCAACGCCAACAGCGCGCGCGCGTGGTTCCTGTCGCGCGGCGTGAGCCAGGCGCAACTGGCCAGCCACTTCGCCGCGGTGTCGACCAACGTGGAGGCGGTGCGCGCGTTCGGCATCGACCCGGCGCACATGTTCGAATTCTGGGACTGGATCGGCGGGCGCTTCTCGCTGTGGTCCTCGGTGGGCCTGTCGATCGCGCTGGCGGTCGGCTACGATGCCTTCGCCGACCTGCTGGCCGGCGGCCGCGCGATGGACGAGCATTTCGCCGGCGCGCCGCTGGCGCGCAACATGCCGGTGGTGCTGGCCATGATCGGCATCTGGTACCGCGATTTCTTCGGCATGCCGACCAGCTGCATGGCGCCCTACTCGACCTCGCTGGAACTGTTTCCCGCCTTCCTCCAGCAACTGGAGATGGAGAGCAACGGCAAGTCGGTCCAGCTCGACGGCCGCCCGGTGCGCGCGCATACCGCGCCGGTGGTGTGGGGCTCGGCCGGCACCAACGGCCAGCATGCGTATTTCCAGCTGATCCACCAGGGCTCGCAGATCGTGCCGGTGGATTTCGTGGCGCCGCTGCGGCCGCCGCGCGAACTGCCCGGCCACCATGCCAAGCTGCTGGCCAACTGCTTCGCGCAGGGCGAGGCGCTGATGCGCGGGCGCAGCGCCGACGAGCTGCGCGCCGCCGGCATGACCGACGAGGTGCGCATCGCGCATATGGTGTTCGAAGGCAACCGGCCCAGCAACACGCTGCTGATGGAAGACATCACGCCGCATGCGCTCGGCGCGCTGATCGCTCTGTACGAGCACCGCACCTTCGTGCAGGGCGTGGTGTGGAACATCAATTCGTTCGACCAGTGGGGCGTGGAGCTGGGCAAGATCCTGGCCAAGCCGATCGAAGCCGAGCTGACCGGCGCGGTGGCCGCGCCGGCGCCGCACGACGCCTCCACCAGCGGCCTGATCGCCCGCGCGCGCGCCGCGCTGGGCATGGCCTAGTTTTCCCGCCTCCTCCCGGACTTCCCGGACCTCCCGCGCGTCTCGTTCGCCGCCGGCTCAGACCGGCGCCGCCATCAACTCGTCGCTGGCCACGCGCCCGGCCTCGATGGTCAGGACGCGCCCGCAGCGCGCCGCCACCGAGCGGTCGTGCGTGACCAGCACCAGGGTCGAGCCGGCATCGCGGTTGAGTTCGAACATCAGCGCGATCACGGCCTCGCCGGTGGCGGTGTCGAGGCTGCCGGTGGGCTCGTCGGCGAACAGGATGTCCGGGCGCGCCACGAACGCGCGCGCCAGCGCCACGCGCTGCTGCTCGCCGCCGGACAGCGTGCGCGGATAATGCGAAAGACGCCCGCCCAGGCCGACGCGCGCCAGCATGTCGGCCGCGCGTTCGCGCACGCCTTCGGTCTCGCCGCGCAGCTCCAGCGGCAGCATCACGTTCTCCAGCGCGGTCAGGTGGCCGACCAGCTGGAACGACTGGAACACGAAGCCGACGTGGCGGCCGCGCTGCGCCGCGCGCTGGTCCTCGTCGAGCTGGAACAGGTCCTGGCCGTTGAGCCGGACCGTGCCCGTGGTGGGCAGATCGAGGCCGGCCAGCAGGCCCAGCAGCGTCGACTTGCCCGAGCCGGAGGCTCCCACGATGGCCAGCGTTTCGCCGCGCGTGACGGAAAACGTGACGTCATGCAGAATCGTCAGCGAACCGGTCGTGTCGGCTACGGTCTTTCCTAATGACTCGACTGCAAGAATGGAAGAAGACATGAGCAAGAAGTTCTGGTGCGGTTGGCGCAAGCTGGGGCTGGCGCTGTGTGCGGCCACGCTGCTGCCCTTGACGGCGGCGGCGGCCTCGGCGCCGGCCATCCTGGTGCTGGGCGACAGCCTGTCCGCGGAGTATGGCATCTCGCGCGACGCGGGCTGGGTCAAGCTGATGGAAGCCCGGCTACGCGCCGAGCGCCTCGATTATAGCGTCGTGAACGCCAGCATCAGCGGCGAGACCACCGTGGGCGGCAAGACCCGCCTGCCCGACCTGCTGGCGCGCCACCACCCCGCCGTGGTGATCGTGGAGCTCGGCGCCAACGATGCGCTGCGCGGCCTGCCGCTGCAGACCACCGAGGCCAACCTGCGCAGCATCGTCACCGGCGCGCAGCAGGCCCGGGCCGGCGTACTGCTGGTCGGCATGCGCATCCCGCCCAACTACGGGCCGGACTACACGGAACGCTTTTTCGCGCTCTACCCGAAGCTGGCCGGCGAGTACAAGACGCGGCTGGTGCCGTTCCTGCTCGAAGGGGTCATCGCCCGGCCGGACTGGTTCCAGCAGGACCGCATGCATCCCACGGCGCAGGCGCAGGGCACGCTGCTCGATACGGTGTGGCCGCAGCTCAGGCCGCTGCTGAAGGCGCCGGCGGCGCGCGCCGCCGAGCGCTAGGGCATACGACTGCCGGAATGAAAAAGAGGCGCCCGCTGGGGCGCCTCCGGCTTTGTGCCGATGGGTCGTCTTGCTGCCGGTTTGCTCCCCTCTCCCGCACGCGGGAGAGGGGAGCAAACCAGTGGCGTGCGAAGACGCCGGCCGGCAATCCTTACTGCGCGGCGGCCTCGCTCGCGGCCGCGGCGACGGGCTTGAGCACCTTCACCTTCGCTGCCGCCTTCAGGCTGTCATAGAACGCTTCGAGCTCGGTCTGGCCGGCCATCTGCGCCAGCTGCTGGGCCTCGCCCTGGCGCTGCGCGGGGTCCACCTGCGCGGGCTGACTGACCTTGGCGATGCGATAGATGGCATAACCGTCCGCGCCGAGGTCGACGCCGACCAGCGCGGGCAGCTTGGCGACGTCGGCGCGCATCACGGCTTCCAGCGCCTTGGGCGGCAGGTTCTCGGGCTTGGCGCGCGACACCGTGAGCACCGGGCCGAAGCCTTCGGCGGCGCCGCTCTTCTTGAGCGCTTCCAGGCGCGCCGCGCCTTCCTTGTCGGCCAGCTCGGCGGCCTGCTGCGCGATGTAGCCTTCGCGCACCTTGGCCTGCACGTCTTCGAACTTGCGCGTGGTGGCCGGGCGGTAGTCGACGATGCGCGCCGCCACCAGCATGTTGGGCGCGACCTGCACGGCTTCGGTGTTGCGCTTGTTCTTGAGCGAGTCCTCGCTGAACAGCGCCTTGAGCAGCTTGTCGTTGTTGAGCGGGTTCTGCGCGCCCAGCGCCGGGTTCGGCTCGCGCGTCACGCCGTCGGCGGTCTGGATGGTCAGCTTGAACTTGTCGGCGGCGGACTTGAGGCTGTCGGACTGCTCATAGACCGTGTTGCCGAACGCGTCGGCCAGTTCGGTGAACTTCTTGGCGGCAAGCTGCTTGCGCAGTTCGGCTTCGAGGTCGGTGCGGACCTGGTCGAGCGGCTTGGTCTCGGCCGGCTTGATGCCGGTGAGCTTGATGATGTGGTAGCCGTAGTCGGTTTCCACCACATCGCTGAGCTGGCCGTCCTTGAGCGAGAACATGGCGTCCTCGAACGGCTTGACCAACGCGCCGCGGCCCATGAAGCCGAGGTCGCCGCCCTTCTCCGCCGAGCCCGGATCCTTCGATTCCTTGCGCGCCACGTCGGCGAAGGTTTCCGGATGCTTGCGCAGGTCTTCCAGCAGCTTGGCCGCCTTTTCCTGGGCGGCCTTGCGGTCCGCCGCCGGCGCGTCCTTGGGCGAGGCGATCAGGATATGGCTGGCGCGGCGCTGCTCGTCGGTGCGAAAGCGCGCGATGTTGCTGTCGTAGTAGGACTTGAGCTCCTCGGGCGTGACCGGCGTCGAGGCGGCCAGCGCGTCGGCCGACAGCACCAGGTATTCGACCTTGGCCTGCTCGGGCACGGCGAACTGCGTCTTGTGGCTTTCGTAGTACGCCTTCAGCGCGGCTTCGTCGGGCGTGACCTTGGCGGCGAAATCGGCCGGCTTGAACTGCAGCACCTGCACGTCGCGCTGCTGGTCGCGGATGGCGATCAGGCGGTCGAGCAGCGACTTGGGCACGAAGGCCGTGGCGCCGATCGAGCCGCCGAGCTGCTGCGTGGCGAGGTCGAAGCGCATGCGCGCCTCGAGCTGCTCGGGCGTGAGGCCCTGCTGCGCCAGCAGTTCGAGATAGGGCTTGGGCTCGAGGCGGCCGTCGGCCTGCTTGGGCAGGCTGGCGATCGCCGGGATGCTGTAGATGGCTTGCTGGAGCGCCACGTCGGACACCGTCAGATGCTTGTTGGCGACGTCGTTGGCCACCACGCGCTGCAGGATGAGCTGGTCGAGCACCTGCTGGCGGGCCTGCGCGCCTTCGAACTGGCGCGGGTCATAGTTGGGGCCGAGCACCTGGCGCATGCGCTCGCTCTGGTCGCGCACGACGTTGTCGACTTCCTGCGTGGTGATCGCGCGGCCGTCGACCTTGGCTGCGTCGTGCGAGCTGTCCATGAAGCGCGAGTAGCTTTCCACGCCGAAGAATACGAACGACGGGAAGACAAGCACCAGCAGCAGCAGAAGCATCAAGCGGCGGTTGTTGCGTACGAAATCAAGCATGCGGACTCAGGAGAAGGGTTGGTACGAACGGCAAACTCCGGGATTCTATCAGGAGCGGCACGCTTCACGCGATTTACGGCCCGCCATTGCGCGGTTGCGCGCGGATCCGCCCGGGAACGGGGAAAGCCGGCGGACGCCGCAAAGCAGAACGGGCCGCTAAGGGCCCGTTCTGCTGACGTTCTGCTCACTGCTTGTTTGGCGGAGTGGACGGGGCTCGAACCCGCGACCCCCGGCGTGACAGGCCGGTATTCTAACCAACTGAACTACCACTCCTGGATTCAGTGCGGCCGTGCTCTTGCGCGCTGTTCTTCGTCGTGACGAGACCGAAGAGGCGAGAGACGGCGAGGTGTCCGAGGCACCGAGCGTGGTGGGTGCTGAGGGGCTCGAACCCCCGACCTACGCCTTGTAAGGGCGCCGCTCTACCAACTGAGCTAAGCACCCGCTCGTACCGCGAATCTGCATGTATCGCCGCGCACATATCAGAGCACTTACTGCTGTTTGCGTTGCGAGGCCGCAAGTGTAATACAGGCGTCGCCGTTTTGCCAAGCATTCTTCATGGCCGCATCGGGCGGCGCAAAAGCCGCGTACGGGCCGCGTGAAAGCCCCCGTAAACAACCCTGCGCAACCCCGCGCAACCCCACGCGATGGTCGTGCGCGCCGACCTGCGCGATGTCTTCGCGCAATGAAAAACGCCGCGGGCAAAACCCGCGGCGTCTCGTGCTGCCGTCATGCGGCGGGGCCCCGGACAGCGGGCCCCTGCGATGTCAGTGATGGATCATCTCGACCTTGGCCGCGGCCTTGTCCGCCACGTCGGCGGGCTTGGCCACTTCCTCGGGCAGCGGCTCGGGCTTGCGCTCGAGCGCCAGTTCCAGGACCTTGTCGATCCAGCGCACCGGGATGATCTCGATGGCGTTCTTGACGTTGTCCGGGATCTCGGCCAGATCCTTCACGTTCTCCTCGGGGATCAGCACCAGCTTGATGCCGCCGCGATGGGCCGCCAGCAGCTTCTCCTTGAGGCCGCCGATCGGCAGCACTTCGCCGCGCAGCGTGATCTCGCCGGTCATGGCCACGTCGGCGCGCACCGGGATGCCCGTCAGCACCGACACCAGCGCCGTGGTCATGGCGCCGCCGGCCGAAGGACCGTCCTTGGGCGTGGCGCCTTCGGGCACGTGGATGTGGATGTCGCGCTTCTCGAACATCTCGTCCGGGATGCCCAGGCGGCGGGCGCGCGAGCGCACCACCGAGCGGGCCGCCTCGACCGACTCCTTCATCACGTCGCCGAGCGAGCCGGTGCGCGTGATGTTGCCCTTGCCCGGCATGATCGCGGCTTCGATGGTCAGCAGGTCGCCGCCCACCTCGGTCCACGCCAGGCCAGTCACCTGGCCGACCTGGTTTTCCTTGCCGGCCAGGCCGAAGTCGTACTTGCGCACGCCGAGGAACTTGTCCAGGTTGTCCGAGGCCACCTTGACCGTGCCCGATTCCTTCTTGAGCAGCAGCAGCTTCACCACCTTGCGCGCGATCTTCGACACTTCACGCTCGAGCGAGCGCACGCCCGCTTCCCGCGTGTAGTAGCGGATGATGTCGCGCAGCGCTTCCTCGCTGACTTCGATCTCGCCTGCCTTCAGACCATTGTTCTTGATCTGCTTGGGCAGCAGGTAGCGCTGGGCGATGTTGACCTTTTCCTCTTCGGTGTAGCCGGAGAGGCGGATCACTTCCATGCGGTCCAGCAGCGGCGGCGGAATGTTCAGCGAGTTCGAGGTCGCCACGAACATCACGTCGGACAGGTCGAAGTCCACTTCGATGTAGTGGTCCTGGAACGTGTGGTTCTGTTCCGGGTCCAGCACCTCGAGCAGCGCCGACGAAGGATCACCGCGGAAGTCCATGCCCATCTTGTCGATTTCGTCGAGCAGGAAGAGCGGATTGCGCACGCCGACCTTGGACAGGCTCTGCAGGATCTTGCCCGGCATCGAGCCGATGTAGGTCCTGCGGTGGCCGCGGATCTCGGCCTCGTCGCGCACGCCGCCCAGCGCCATGCGCACGAACTTGCGGTTCGTGGCGCGCGCCACCGACTGCCCGAGCGAGGTCTTGCCCACGCCGGGAGGCCCGACCAGGCACAGGATCGGCGCCTTCACCTTGTCCACGCGCTGTTGCACCGCGAGGTACTCGAGAATGCGTTCCTTGACCTTCTCCAGGCCATAGTGGTCTTCGTCGAGCACGCGCTCGGCGTTGGTGAGGTCGTTGTTGACCTTGCTCTTCTTGCGCCACGGCAGGTTGACCAGCGTGTCGATGTAGTTGCGCACGACGGTGGCTTCGGCCGACATCGGCGACATCAGCTTGAGCTTCTTGAATTCGGCGTCGGCCTTCTTCTTGGCTTCCTTCGGCATGCGCGCGGCCTTGATGCGCTTGTCGAGCTCTTCCAGGTCGGCGCCCTCTTCGCCCTCGCCCAGTTCCTTCTGGATGGCCTTGACCTGCTCGTTCAGGTAGTACTCGCGCTGGCTCTTCTCCATCTGGCGCTTGACGCGGCCGCGGATGCGCTTTTCGACCTGCAGGATGTCGATCTCGCCCTCGAGCTGTGACAGCAGGCTCTCGAGGCGCTCGGTGACGTTCACCATCTCGAGGATCTTCTGCTTCTGCTCGAGCTTGATCGGCAGGTGCGCGGCGATGGTGTCGGCCAGGCGGCCGGGCTCGTCGATGCCCGACAGCGAGGTCAGGATCTCGGGCGGGATCTTCTTGTTGAGCTTCACGTACTGGTCGAACTGCGACACGATGGCGCGGCGCAGCGCCTCCGTCTCGGCGGTCTCGACCGGGCCCGGCGGCACGGGCACGGCTTCGCACATGAAGTGCGAGTCGTCTTCGCTCACTTCGCGGATATTCGCGCGCTGCGTGCCTTCGACCAGCACCTTGACGGTGCCGTCGGGCAGCTTGAGCATCTGCAGGATATTGGCGATGCAGCCCACCTCGTAGAGGTCGTCGGCGGTCGGCTCATCCTTGGCCGCCGTCTTCTGGGCTACAAGCATGATGCTCTTGCCCGACTCCATCGCAGTTTCAAGCGCCTTGATGGACTTCGGACGTCCCACGAACAGTGGGATCACCATGTGCGGAAACACCACCACGTCGCGCAGCGGCAACAGTGGCAGGCGAATCGGCTCAGCCGGGAGGAGTTGTGTTCCGGACATCATTTTCCCCAGTCAGTCATTTAGGCGTAAATTGGGCCGCATGAATCGATTGCAAGACACGCTTCGCCAACGATTCATGACCCCATGCAAATGCCGGTTTCCGCACTTGCAGGACCCGTCCAAACAGCATACCCCCGTTTCCTCCCCTTCGTTTTACGAAAATGAAGAAAAAAAGCCGCTCGCTTTTTGCGAGCGGCCTTTCGGTCTCGCTGCCGGCCTCGATCAAACACAAAGCGCCGGCGTTCGCCGTCAGTTCGAACCGGCCACCTTGGGCTGGTCCTCGTACATCAGCAGCGGCGGGGCATCCCCGGTGATGGTGTTCTCGTCGATCACCACCTTCTGCACACCCTTGTAGTTCGGCAGGTCGTACATCACGTCCATCAGCGACTGTTCGAGAATCGAACGCAGGCCGCGCGCGCCGGTCTTGCGGCGGATGGCCTTGCGCGCGATCGCGGACAGCGCGGCCGGGCGGATTTCCAGCTCCACGCCTTCCATCGCCAGCAGCTTCTGGTATTGCTTGACCAGCGCGTTCTTGGGCTCGACCAGGATCTGCATCAGCGCGGCCTCGTCGAGCTTGGCCAGCGTGGCGACCACCGGCAGGCGGCCGATCAGTTCCGGGATCAGGCCGAACTTGATCAGGTCTTCCGGCTCGGTCTGCGGCAGCACTTCGCTGGCGTCGCGCTCTTCCTTGCTCTGCACCTGCGCGGCAAAACCGATGCCGGTCTTGTCCGAGCGCTGCATGATGACCTTTTCCAGGCCATCGAACGCGCCGCCGCAGATGAACAGGATGTTGGTCGTGTCGACCTGCAGGAAGTCCTGGTTCGGATGCTTGCGCCCGCCCTGCGGCGGCACCGAGGCCATCGTGCCCTCGATCAGCTTGAGCAGGGCCTGCTGCACGCCCTCGCCCGACACGTCGCGGGTGATGGACGGGTTGTCCGACTTGCGCGAGATCTTGTCGATCTCATCGATGTAGACGATGCCGCGCTGTGCCTTCTCCACCTCGTAGTTGCAGTTCTGCAGCAACTTCTGGATGATGTTTTCCACGTCCTCGCCGACGTAGCCGGCTTCGGTCAGCGTGGTGGCGTCGGCGATCACGAACGGCACGTTGAGCAGGCGCGCCAGCGTCTGCGCGAGCAGCGTCTTGCCCGAGCCGGTCGGCCCGATCAGCAGGATGTTGCTCTTGGACAACTCGACGTCGTCCTTCTTGCCGAGGTGCTTGAGGCGCTTGTAGTGGTTGTACACCGCCACGGCCAGGATCTTCTTGGCCTGTTCCTGCCCGATCACGTACTGATCGAGGCTTTCGCGGATCTCGTGCGGCGTGGGGAGATCGGACTTGGCCGTGGCGCCGGCATCCTTGTCGGATGCCGCTGCCTCGTCGCGGATGATCTCGTTGCACAGGTCGATGCATTCGTCGCAAATGAACACCGACGGGCCGGCGATGAGCTTCTTTACCTCGTGCTGGCTCTTGCCGCAGAACGAGCAGTAAAGGAGCTTCTCGCTGGATGAACCTTTTTTATCCGCCATAGGAATCAGTCACATTAGCAGTGTGCGTGCCGCAGGGCCAAGGCGCTGCGGGGATACGCTTCAAACGCATCATACGCCAAAACAATTGGCGCGGCGGTGGAACCCCTACGCTGTGGGGCAAAAGCAAAAAACGAGGCGCCAGGCCTCGTTTCTGCATAGCCTTCTTCAATCCGCGCCGGCCCCGGAACCCGCAGGTTCCGGGGTGGCGTTTTCAGCTACGGCGGGCGATGACCTTGTCGATCAGGCCATAGTCCACCGCCTGGTCGCCGCTCATGAAGTTGTCGCGATCGGTATCGCGGGCAATCTTCTCGACCGGCTGGCCGGTGACTTCCGACAGGATGCCGTTCAGGCGCTCGCGCAGGTACAGGATCTCGCGGGCCTGGATCTCGATGTCCGAGGCCTGGCCGCGCGCGCCGCCGAGCGGCTGGTGGATCATGATGCGCGAGTTCGGCAGCGCCGAACGCTTGCCCTTGGCGCCGGCTGCCAGCAGGAACGCGCCCATGCTGGCGGCCATGCCCATGCACAGCGTGGATACGTCCGGCTTGACGAACTGCATGGTGTCGTAGATGGCGAGGCCCGCCGACACCGAGCCGCCCGGCGAGTTGATGTAGAGCGAGACGTCCTTGTCGGGATTTTCGCTCTCCAGGAACAGCAGCTGTGCCACCACCAGGTTAGCGGTCTGGTCGTTGACTTCGCCCACCATGAAGATCACGCGCTCCTTCAGCAGGCGCGAGTAGATGTCATAGGCGCGCTCGCCCCGACCGGACTGCTCGACCACCATCGGCACCAGCCCGAGTCCCTGCGTTTCCAGGGCGGAGGCCTGCGTGGTGGCCAGACGGTCAAGCAAATCATTGCGGGTCATGCAAGTTCTCCTGGAGTTCGGTGAGAGACAAGGCGGCGAGAAGCGAGGCCGCGGCCGGCGCCGCCATCAGGAAACGGCGCGCCGGACTGGCCAGGCTCAGGCCTGCTGGGGCTGGTTGCCTTCGGCAGTCAGTTCCTCGAAGGACACCGTCTTGTCGGTGACCTTGGCCTTGTCGCACACGAAATTTACCACGTTGTTTTCGAGCACGTAGGCCTCCATCTCGGCCAGGCGCTGCTGGTCGCCGTAGTACCAGCGCATGACTTCCTTCGGGTCCTCGTAGCTCTTGGCGAAGTCCTCGATCTCGGCCTTGATCTGGTCGGCCTTGGCGTCCAGGCCGTGGGCCTTGACGATCTCGGCCAGGATCAGGCCCAGCTTGACGCGGCGCTCGGCCTGCTGGGTGAACATCTCGGCCGGAATCGGCATGTCCTTGGCGTTCGGCATGCCGCGCTGTTCCAGGTCGCGGCGGGCCATCTCGACCAGGCGCTCCTGGTCCTGCTCGACCAGTGCCTTGGGCACGTCCAGCTCGCTGGCCTTGAGCAGCGCGTCCATCACCTGGTCCTTCAGCATGGCGTGGGTACGGCGCTTGACTTCGCGCTCGAGGTTCTCGCGGATGTCGGCGCGCATCTTCTCGACGCTGCCGTCGGCGATGCCGAGCGACTTGGCGAACTCGTCGTTGACTTCCGGCAGGTGCGCCCACTCGATCTTCTTGAGCGTGACGGTGAACTCGGCGGTCTTGCCGGCCACTTCCTTGCCGTGGTAGTCGGCGGGGAAGGTCAGCGGGAAGCTCTTGCTTTCGCCGACCTTCAGGCCCAGGGCGGCCTGCTCGAACTCGGGCAGCATGCGGCCTTCGCCCAGCACGAAGGCGAAGTCGTCCGCCTTGCCGCCGGGGAATTCGACGTCGTCGATCTTGCCGACGAAGTCCAGCGTGACGCGGTCGCCGTTCTGGGCAGCCGCTTCGCCGCCGCCGTCGCCGTGCTCGCCGGCTTCGCCGCGGGTGTGGTAGTGCACGCGCTGCTTGCGCAGGATGTCGATGGTCTTGTCGACTTCGGCATCGGTGATTTCGGTCTTGGTGCGGGTCACTTCGGCCGTGGCCAGGTCACCCAGCTTGACTTCCGGGTACACCTCGAAGGTGGCGTCGAACGCCACTTCGTCCTCGCCCACGCCTTCGGTCTTGACTTCGAAGCGCGGCTGGCCGGCGACCTTGACGTCCTGTTCCTTGGTGATGTCGAAGAACTTGCGGGCAGCCTTGTCGTAGCGCACTTCGAACTCGACTTGCTGGCCGTACTGCTTCTCGACCATCTTCATCGGCACCTTGCCGGGACGGAAACCGGACATCTTCACCGTCTTCGACAGGCGAACCAGACGATCCTGCTTTTCCTTTTCGACTTCGGCCTTGGGAATGGCCAGGGTCACCTTGCGGTCCAGTTTGCCAAGGTTTTCAATGACATTCGACATGGTCGTTGATCCAATCCAGAGATGTTGTTGTGTTCGTAAGCGCACCCCGCCCGCGCGCCCGGCATGAAGCGGGGCAATGCGCGGCGGCGAGCGCCGGTGCCAGTGCGAAGTCCTGTCCGCAAGCTTGCCGGCATGCGCTGGAAACCACGCCCCGGAGCTTCCGGGCACAGGCCCCGCGCAAACGGAAAACGGGGATTATCGCACGGTTTTCGTTCGCTTCCGGCAGTTTTTAGCCGGGAACGGACTCGGAACCGGGTCCGGAGGCGGCTGGCGCGGACCCGCCCGCGTCCCCCGCCAGCCCCTGCCGCAGGGCGCGCACCAGCAGCCGCGCCGGATCGACGGCCTCGGCCAGCTCCAGCTCCAGCGGCAACGGCTCCCCGTCGATCTGGCTGGCCAGCAGTTCGGCGCCCAGTGCGGCCCATGTGAGGCCGCGCGAGCCATATGCAAGGGCCGCGTACAGGCCAGGCAGGCGCGGCACGTCGCGCAGGCGCGCGCCGCGCAGCGCCGCGGCGTCCTG
>NZ_AQPL01000208.1:0-3607 GCF_000395345.1 Cupriavidus sp. WS
CGCGGCGTCCTGCGCGGCGCGCGCCTCGTCGGCGATGCGGCCGATCAGCGGCAGGCGGTTGTGCGACACGCTGCGCACGCCGACGTAGCCGTCCAGCGCGGCCGCATCGAGCCGGCCCGCGGCGCCGGCCAGCCCGGGCAGCAAGGCGCCGAGCTTGGCGAGGTTCTCGGCATGCACGCCGGCGCGCGCGCCCTCCGCGCCGTCCTCGGCGTCGGCCGGCTCGTAGCTGGAGCCGACCCCCGCGCTGCCGTCGGCGGCGCGCGGCAGCAGGTAGCCGGTGCCCGTGACCACGCAGTCGGGCCAGGCGCCAAGCTGCTCGACCTGCGCCGCCGCCAGCGTGGTCAACTGCCCGCGCACCCGGTCGATCGTCACGTGGCGCAGCGGCAGCAGCCGCAGCGCTTCATGCGCATTGGCCAGCACCACCACCGGCGCCCGCGCCAGCACCGCGCCGGCCGCGTCGAGCGCCAGCCAGCCGTCGCCGTCGCGCGCCAGCCGCGCGACGCGGCAGCCGAAGCGCGCCGTCAGCGCCGCCCCGGCCTGCGCCAGTTGCGCGCCGCAGATGTCGGGCGGCGCGGCCCAGCCGCCCTGCTCGAACCACAGCCCGCCCAGCGGCACCGCCGCGGCGTGCCGGCGCGCCGCTTCCTCGGCCGGCATCCAGCGCGCGAAGGCCGCGGGAAACCCGAGCGCGGCCAGCGCGGCCTGCTGGATGCGCGCGTCTTCCTCGCCGGCGCCGGTCTGCAGCACGCCGCACTCGTGCCAGCCCGGCGCGTGGCCGGCCGCGGCCAGCGCGGCCCAGTGGCGCAGCGAGGCGAGATTGCCGGCGCGCGACAGCCGCGACAGGATGCTGTCGTCCGACGACAGGTGCGGATGCATGGCCGCCGCGCGATGGGCCGAGGTCAGCCGCGCCGGACCGTCATGCGCATCGAACAGCGTGACGCGCCAGCCGCGCGCGGCAAGGCGCTCCGTCACCGCGCAGCCGGCCAGCCCGGCGCCGACCACGATCGCATGGCGCTCGGGCCAGGCCGCGGGCGCCGGCGGCGGATGCCGGCGCCGGGCGCGCTCGGCGGGGAAATGCCCCACCGTCATGTGCCATTTGCTGCCGTAGCCGGTCGCGCGCCGGGCCTCGAAGCCGGCGGCCTGCAGGCCGCGGCGCACGAAGCCGGCCGCGGCGTAGGTCGCCAGCGTGGCCTCGGGCCGCGCCAGCCGGGCCAGCCGCTTCATCAGCGGCGGCTGCCACATCTCGGGATTGCGCTCGGGCGCGAAGCCATCGAGGTAGAACGCATCGGCGCCCAGCACCAGCCGCGGCAGCATGGTGTCGATGTCGCCGAAGGCCAGCGTCAGCACCACCGCCCCGCCCTCGAACGCCAGCCGGTGCATGCCCGGCAGCGCCAGCGGCCACGCCTGCTGCAGCTGCTCGGCCAGCGGAGCCAGTTCGGCCGCGCCGGACATCCTGGCATGGACGGCGGCCAGGCCGTCGCGCGTAAACGGATGCTTCTCGATGGAAACGAAATGCAGGCGCCGGCAGCGCCGCGGATCGGCCCGCCACGCCTGCCACGTCGCCAGGAAATTCAGGCCCAGGCCGAAGCCCGTCTCCAGGATCACGAACTGGTCGCGCCCGCCCCACGCCTGCGGCAGGCCGTTGCCGCCGAGGAACACGTGGCGGGCCTGCGCGAGGCCGCCCTCGTCGCTGTGGTAGACGTCGCCATAGCGCGTCGAATAAGGCGGCCCGGCATCGGAGAAGACGGGTTCGGCGGGATCCAGTGAGCGGGACATGAAGCGGGCAAGAACGTCTGGCATGAGGGGAATCGGGAGAAATTCCGGGCAAACGCACCGGAGAAATCCACCGGGAATCCAGCCAGCGGGGGCGGACAGGGCGGACGGCCCCGGGTGGCGGCGATGGTAGCATAGCGCCCTGCGCCGCCGCCCTGCCCGGCATCCACCGCCTGGCATCCGCGCGCTCCTGCCGCTCTTTTTGCTGCGCTTTTGCCGCCCCTCGGCCGCTCTTTTTGCCGTCTTTCGCCCGCCTTGCCATGTTCAGCTACCGTCACGCCTTCCACGCCGGCAACCACGCCGATGTCCTCAAACACGCCATCGTGGTCCAGTTGCTGGAGCAGTTGACCCAGAAAGACAAGCCCTTCTGGTATATCGACACGCATGCCGGCGCCGGGCTGTACGCGCTGGACCATGCCTACGCGCAGAAGAAGGGCGAGTTCGAGACCGGCATCGCCCGGCTGTGGCAGGCCGCCGCCGCCAAGCGGCCCATGCCCACCGTGCTGGAGGACTACCTGGAACAGGTGCGCACGCTCAACCCGGATGGCAGCCTGCGGCACTATCCGGGCTCGCCGTGGCTGGCCTGGCAGATGCTGCGCGACGCCGACCGCCTGCGCCTGTTCGAGATGCACCCCACGGAAATCCAGGTGCTGCGCGACAACTTCCGCGGCGCCGGCCGCCGCGTCATGCTGTACGACGGCGACGGCTTCACCGGCATCAACGCCATCCTGCCGCCCCCGCCGCGCCGCGCGCTGGTGCTGGTCGACCCCTCCTACGAGGACAAGCAGGACTACGCCCGCGTGGTGCGCACGCTGCAGGACGGCCTGCAGCGCTTCGCCACCGGCATCTATGCCATCTGGTATCCCGAGGTGCAGCGCCGCGAATCGGTGCAGTTGCCGGTGCAGCTCAAGAAGCTGCCGCTCAAGAGCTGGCTGCACGTCACGCTCACGGTCAAGCAGCCGGTGGCCGGCGGGCTGGGCCTGCACGGCAGCGGCATGTTCATCGTCAACCCGCCGTGGCGCCTCAAGGAAAACCTGGAAGCGGCCATGCCCACGCTGGTCTCGCTGCTGGGCCAGGATGCCGGCGCCGGCTTCACGCTCGAAGCGCGGGAAGACTGAAGTCATGACGGTGCCGATGATGGCACTGCCGATGGCACCGACAGCACCGACGGCACCGACAACGGCGCGACATAGGCGCCGGGAAAACCAGATCTAAGCATCTTCTACTTGGCCCGCGCCCGCTAAGACCGTAGCATCGATCCCCAAAACCTCGGCGCGAGGCTGCGGCATGGCACGTGCGTGACACAGGCCTGAAACACGCCTGACACACACGGAATATGCCGGCACGTACCCGAACGCACGAGGCACCATCGGCATGGCAGGCCGCCGCCAGCGCGGCCACCGTGCGCACGGACAGGACCGGACACCACAGGACCGGCCGCCGGACATCGGGTACAAGGGTCATATGAAAACACTCAGCGGAGCCGGCAACGGCTGGACAACGGACGCCGACGCGGCCGACCGGGGAATCTGGAAGAACACCATCGCCGCGGCCAGCCATGCGCTGGAAACCGTCGCGCTGATCGAGCACGGCGTCGGCATGACGCTGCGGCTGCAGCGCAAGGTCCGCGAACTGCGCGAGCGCCTGCGCACCACGCAGGCCGAACTCGACCGCTACCGCGACCTGCACGCCCTCGCACTCGAAGCCCTGCGCGCGGCCGAGCCGCCCGCGGCGGAGGACGCCGGCAAGCTCCGCGCCGACGGCGAAGCGCTGCGCCTGCGCCACCGCGCCTACAAGCTGCTGATCGAGCACTACGGGGTCGCCTCAGAAAACGGAA
>NZ_AQPL01000209.1:0-50497 GCF_000395345.1 Cupriavidus sp. WS
TAAAGCCGCGACGCTCGACTTTGACCGGGTTAACCTGCCGAGAACCCGCCCTCGAACGGATCGGCATAGTTCGGATCAGCCAGCAACGTCTGAAACTCTGGCATCTCGGCAAAGCGCACAACCTGAATATGCACATGAGCGCGCCACAGATCCAGCGTGTCGGACCGGACCGCCAGGGCGAGGTGATTCTTGTGCTTGCGCGACGGATAGCGAAAGCCCAGCGGAGCGGCATCGCCAACATACCCGGCAAGTACCGCGAGCAAATCTAGGCCAAACCACTGGCACCAAGCATGGTCGCCGTGGATCCGATCGTAGATCCCCAGCTTGCTGAGCACCGAGCCGTTCAGGTCGAGCAGCCTGATATCGGCCTTCAAGGTAAAGACGGCGATCAGCCCATTCTTGACAACGTCCGCGGGGATATAGTGGGTGCCCGGCTGCGTCATGTCGTTCGTGCAGAAGCCGGACTCCCACAGTGCTGTCGACAGGTCCTGGGCCGCGTATATCCAGTACGTGGCGTGACGACCGTCACGACCTGCGAATGCCGCGGGCGGGCCGAATCGGTAAGTCTGTTCGACATACGGCGGAATGACGGCGTCCTGATGCCGGACAGCCCGGAACACCGTTGTCCCGGCAGGCAGCATAATTTCCGCTTCGCTCAGCGCCTGGCGGAGACGTTCCCGCGGAGGGAGGGATGTTGCAATATCGGTAGGTGGAACAATTTTTGGGGTCGTCATCAACGGATCAGATCCGAACTGCGCGCGGGCAGTGCGGTCAACTGCGCGATCACCCTGCGCTGCCGCTCCGCAGCAGATTGGGCAAGATGACCACGCTGTGCGGCAGACAGCGCCACACGCGTTTCGAATGCCCGGCCCGCCAGCACCTCGGCGGGCGTCAGGTCATCGAACGCATCGACCGGTGTTACCCAGAACGCATGGATTTCACTGCCCGGAAGTGATTTCATCTGTTGCAGGACGGCGGCCAGCAATTCCGGTACCGGCGGCGAGAACTGCCACGCTGGAAATGCCTTGCCAATCGCCTTGCCGCGCGGCGTGACGCAATAGAAGCGCCCATCCTCCACCGCACGGTACAGCGTCGCCTGCGACATGGCCACGAGGCCACGGTCGATCACTTCCGAGGGCTTCAGATATGACACAACGAGTCGTCCATCGGTATCGGCTGCAGCCGCTAGCGGGCTAGCGAGCGTTGCGGTGAGGCACTGTCGCACGATGGCCATCACGCGGGCGCGCTCGCTTGTGCCGATGGTTTGTTCCAACTGCTCGTCAATGTCGTGGACCAATTTTTCTACCAGTGGTACGCCTTGGGAGGCGCCGGTTGCGGAGAAAAGGTGCCGTGTCATATCAAACTCCTTCAGATGACGGCGCGCGGCGGCGCGAAGGCGGGATGCACCGCCACTTCTCGATCGGCTAGCAGACATGCTGCAATATCACCGGCAACCCTTGCCATCCGGCACCTTGCCAGCGCAATCACACGACGGACGTGTTCGCCCTGGTGGCGCAGCGCCTGAACGAACGCGTCGGAGATGCTCCCTCGCGCAACCTTGACGGCAATGCCATCGTCCGACTCGATGCCCCCAAGGAGCGTCAGAACGTGCCGCTGATACGAGGTGCGGAGAACGTCGTAGGGAACGATCAGGATATCGTCATCCCAGGACAGCATGCTGCCCCCCCGGGATGCGCTTGCTGCTGCCTCGGTCGCAAGTCGCGCCTCTTCGGCTTCCGCGCGCGCTTCCTCGACGATTTCGTCGGCACGGGAACCAAGCAGGTCGCGATAGAGGGAACTGAGCGCGTCGACGTCCGCCGCCGATACCGGATCCCGGACGTCAGACTTTTGGACTCCGGCCTCTTGCAGGCGCTTCAGGAGAGCGCCGGGGTCGGTACGCATATAAGCGGCCAGTTCGGCCACCCTGGAATAGGAGGACATGTCGGAAGGAACAGTCACAATGACTCTATCCTACTCAACCCTCGCATCTTTCGCAAGTTTATCATGTGCCTTACAATAAAGATATTCATAAGGCACTTTTATGATTCTTGATGACCTGTCCGTTCCTACTTCCGGCTTGCTGCTCCTTGCGGCTGGCGGTCGTGAAGCTTGTCTGCCAGGAACGCCACTGCGAACGGCCGCATTAAGGCAGATTGCGCCCGTCGCATCTACGATTTCCGAATGATTCAGAAGGGTTGGAAGCGGCCTCCGCGCTGTCGGTCGCTGGTAGGACCGCTCTGGCTCGACAAGCCCCCCCAGTCCCCCGCAATCCCGCGAAGAGCCCATTAAGCTCTTCGCCGATTTACCCCGCAATCCGTCCCGCCATCGAAACCCACTCCAACGCATAATCCCCCACGCAATGTCATTCGCGCAGGGCAGGCGGGAGCCGGCACACGGCGCCCGCCTGCCGCGGGTTAGCGCTTCGCGCTGGTCTTCTCGATTGCCGCGCGCAGAATCGCCAGCGCTTCCTCGGCCGTCTCCGCCGGGGTATTCAGCGGCGCAAGCAGCCGCAGGTTGTTCCGATACACGCCGCACTTGATTACCAGCAGGCCGCCTTCCCGGCAACGGTCGATCACTGCCTGGGCGAACTCCGCATCCGGCTGTAGCGGATCGCCATTTCGCACGAACTCGAGCGCCAGCATCGCGCCCACGCCGCGCACCGTGCCGACCGCCGGGAATTCGGCTGCCAGGCGCTCCAGCCCGGCCCGCAGCGTTTCGCCCAGCGCGCGGGCTCCGGACAGGATCTGCTCTTCCTCGAATACGTCGAGCACGGCAAGCGCTGCCGCGCAGGCGAGCGGGTTGCCCGCATAGGTGCCGCCAAGCCCGCCCGGCGCCGGCGCGTCCATGATCTCGGCGCGCCCGACCACGCCGGACAGCGGCATGCCGCCGGCCAGGCTCTTCGCCACCGTGACCAGATCGGGTTGGATGCCCGCATGCTGGAAGCCGAACATCTTTCCGGTGCGGCCAAAGCCCGCCTGGATCTCGTCGAGGATCAGCACGATGCCATGCTTGGTGGTCAGCGCGCGCAGTGCCTGGAGGAATTCGTTGCCGGCCGGCAGGAAGCCGCCGTCGCCCTGCACGGGTTCGAGGATGATGGCCGCCACGCGCTCCGGCGCGATCTGTGTCGCAAACAGTTCTTCGAGCGCGCGGATCGCGTCGGCGCCCGTGAAGCCGCGGTATTCGTCCGGGTACGGCGTGTGATAGACCTCGCCGGCCAGCGGGCCGAAGTTCTGCTTGTACGGGGTGCTCATGCCGGTCAGTGTCGAACCCAGCAGCGTGCGGCCGTGGAAGCCGCCGCGGAACGCGATCACGCCGGGCACATTGCGGTAGGCGCGCGCGATCTTGATGGCATTCTCGACCGCCTCCGCACCTGTCGTCACGAGCAGCGACTTGTAAGGTTCGCCGCCGCCGACCAGCTTGTTCAGCCGGGCCGCCAGTTCGACATAGACGTCATAGCCCACCACCTGGAACGCCGCATGCGTGACGCGATCGAGCTGGCGGCGTACCGCCTCGACGATCTTCGGGTGATTGTGGCCGATATTCTGCACGCCGATGCCGCCGACGAAATCGATATACCGTCGCCCCTCCACGTCCCAGAGATAGGCACCTTCGGCCTTCTGCGCGAACAGGGGATGGGCGGTGACGACGCCATGCGGCACATGTTCGGTGCGCGCCGCGATATGGGCTTGGTTGGATTGACTCATTGGATGACACCTCTTTCATGGTCCGCGAGATCGACGTCGCGGGTTGGTTTCGACTGGGGTTGCGGTTGCGGTTCTGGATGAAACGCGGGCGCCGCGCTGGCGCCGGCGGGCGCTGACGCGGCAAGAATCTCGGCGAGATGGCGTGGCTCGCGCCCCGTCAGCTTGCGGATCTGGGTGCGGCAACTGAAGCCGTCGGCGGCGACCAGCGCCTGCGCGGGCAGGCCGGCGAGCTTGGGCACCAGCGTGCTTTCGCCGATCGCGCGGGCGATGTCGGCCGTCTTGCTGTGATAGCCGAACGCGCCCGCCATGCCGCAGCAGCCGGTATCGAGCACGTTCGCGCCCAACCCGCTTTCGGCCGAGGTGCCGCCGCACGCGCGCTGATGGCAGTGCGCGTGCAGGTGGACGGCAGTGTCCGCGCCGAGCGCGATGTCCGCCCGCGTGGCGAACTCGGCCATCGTGACAACGAGCCTGGACAGCGCCCCGGCGCGCGGGTCGTCGGGGAGCAGGGCGGGCATTTCGTCGCGGAACACCGACAGGCAGCTTGGCTCCAGCACCAGCACAGGCACCCCGGCCGCGACCGGACCGGCCAGCACGTCGAGAATCTCGAGCAGGTTGCGGCGCGCCGCGTCGAGCATGCCGACGTCGTAGAGCGGCCGCCCGCAGCAGACGTGCCGCGTGGCGAGGCGCGCATGCCAGCCATGCCGCTCGATGACGGTCACGGCGGCTTCGAGCACGCCGGGCGTAAACCCGTTGTTGAAGGTGTCGGTCCACACCAGGACATCGCGCGGGCCGTAGCCATGCACGGGCTGCTCGCGCAGCCGCTTCGCCGTCGCGCCGCGAAGGAAGGCGCGGCGGGCGATGTCGGGAAAATTCGCCGTGCGCGCCAGGCCGAACAGCTGGCCGATGCGGCGCGCGACCGGATTGCGCAGCGCGGCATTGAGCGCGCCGCCAACGTATGTCGCGGCGGGCAGCCACTGCCCGATGCGGCCGATCGCCGCATCCATCGGCGAACGCAGGCGCCGCTGGTAATAGCGGTGCAGGAATTCGCTGCGGTACTTGGGAATGTCGACGTGGGTCGGGCAGTCGTTCTTGCAGCCCTTGCACGACAGGCACAGGTCCATCGAATCCTTGACGGCCTCGGCGTCGCGGGTCTCGCTGATGACCTCGCCGTTGAGCATCTCGAAGAACAGCCGCGCGCGTCCGCGCGTGGCATAGCGTTCTTCCCGCGTGGCCTTGAAGCTCGGGCACATGGTGCCGCCTTCGAGCGAGCGGCACTTGCCCATGCCGATGCAGCGCTCGGTCTCGCGGCCGTAGCCCGAGCCCTGGCCATCGCCCATCGGGTAGGAGAACACGCTCGCGCGCGTATCGCGCTTGTAGCCGGGCCCCAGACGCAGGTTCTCGTCGACCGGCATGGCGTCGATCAGCTTGCCCGGGTTCATCAGGCCGCGCGGATCCCACAGGGCCTTGAACTCGCGGAATGCCTGCATCAGGCGCGGGGAGAACATCAGGTGGAGGAAGTCGCCCTTGGCCTGTCCGTCGCCATGTTCCCCCGACAACGATCCTTTGTACTTGACGACCAGCGCCGCCGCTTCCGCGAGGAAGCGCTTCCAGTCATCGACACCGGCTTCCGAGCGCAGATCGAACGTGATCCGCGAATGAATGCAGCCATCGCCGAAATGCCCGTACATATTGGTCTTGTAGCCGTAGCGCGCCACCAGCGCCGAGAACTCGCGCAGATAGGGGCCAAGCAGTGCCGGCTCGACGGCGGCGTCTTCCCAGCCGACCGTCGGATCGGGCTGGCCCGGCACGGTGGACAGCGAGGTGGCCGACGCCCCGGTTTCGCGGATCGACCACAGGCGGCCCATCAGGGCGGCATCGGCGACCACGCGCCGGCTGGGGCGGCTCGGGAAACTCGCCGCGGCGGCGGCGGCGCGCTCGGCCAGCGCCGTTGCGTCCGCCCGCTGCACGGCGCCGAACTCGATCATCAGCCAAGCGTTGCCGGCCGGCAGCTCGGCAATGTCGTCGAGCTTGAGTCCGAGTTCTTTGAGGCCGCCGATGATGCCGGTGTCGAGACCTTCCATGGCGATCGGCCCGAGCGCCAGCAGCGCCGGCACGCAGTCGGCCGCGTCGAAGATGCTGTCGAAGCCCAGCACCAGCAGCACGCGCTGCGGCAAGCCTTCGACCAGCCGGGTCTCGGCGCGCAGCACCGTCGCGCAAGTGCCTTCGGAGCCGACCAGGGCACGGGCAATATGAAAGCCGTTCTCGGGCAGCAACTGGTCGAGGTTGTAGCCCGACACGCGGCGCTTCAGGCGTGGAAACCCCGCGCGGATGTCGTCCGCGTAGCGTTCGGCGAGCTCGCGCAGGCCCCGCACGATGCGCGCGCGCTCGCCACCGGCGGCCATGTGCTCGGCATAGGCGGCGTCATCGGTGGCGCCGACCCAGAAGCGCGCGCCGGTCGCGCTCACGATCTCCAGCCGTTCTATGTTCTCCACGGTCTTGCCGGCCATGACCGAGTGGGCGCCGCAGGAGTTGTTGCCGATCATGCCGCCCAGCGTGCAGCGGCTGTGGGTCGCGGGATCCGGGCCGAAAGTCAGGTCGTGCGCGGCCGCGGCCAGCTTCAGGTGGTCGCAGATGACACCTGGCTGCACCCTGCCGATGCGCTGCGTCGGATCGACAGCCTCGACGGCATGCAGGTACTTCGAGTGATCGATGCAGACCGCCAGGTTGACCGACTGCCCGCTCATCGATGTGCCCGCGCCGCGCGGCACCATGGCGACACCCATCTCGCCGCAGACGCGCACGGTGGTCTCGAGGTCCTCCAGCGTCCTGGGAATCACCACGCCCAGCGGCACCTGCCGGTAGTTCGATGCTTCGGATGCGTACACCGCGCGAGTGACCGCGTCGAAGCGCACCTCCGCGGTGGTGGCGGACTCCAGGCGCTTGCGCAGCCGCAGCAGCACGTTGATGTCGGTGGGCTCGTGGGCCTGTGGAGATGGCATTGGCGTTCGTCGCTTGGTGGTCTATGCGTGGTCGCATGCGACCGGAGGGTCAGGGAGAAGGGCATCGGTGCCGCCCGATGGCGGCGAGATGGCGAACCCGATCGCTCATTGCTCCGGCCACGGGCGCCATCCGGCAGTTCCTGGCAGCGCTTCCCCGTCCGGTTCGGAACGAGTATAGGGATCAAGGTCTTGCAGCTTCTCCCGAATTCACGGGGCCGCGCAGCAGCGAATACCGTTATCGCCGTGCCAACGGCAGTTCCTTCGCTGGCGCGCGAGTCCGCGCTGGCGGCAAGGCAAGGCGGCCGGCATCTGTCGGCCGCCTTGCGTGGCGGCGCCTGTCGGCGGTCAGTCCAGCAGCCCCTGGCACACGTACTTGATGTGCATGTACTCTTCCAGGCCGTGGCGGGAGCCCTCGCGCCCGTAGCCGGAGTCCTTGATGCCGCCGAACGGCGCGGCCTCCGCCGCGACGGCGCCTTCATTGACGCCGACGATGCCGGATTCCAGCGCGTCGGCCAGGCGCCAGATGCGGCGCACGTCATTGGAGTAGAAGTACGCCGCGAGGCCGAACGGCGTCGCGTTGGCCGCGGCGATCACGTCCGCCTCGGTATGGAAGCGCGTCACCGGCGCGACCGGGCCGAAGGTTTCCTCGCACGAGCATGCCATCGTGTCGTCGACATCGACCAGCACCGTCGGCGCGTAGTAGTTCGGACCCGCGCAGCGCTCTGAGCGCACACGTTCGCCGCCCACGACCACGCGCGCGCCGCGGCTGACCGCGTCCTTGACATGCCGTTCGATCTTGTCCACCGCGCGCGCATTGATCATCGGGCCGATCTGCGAAGCGGGATCGCTTGCCGGGCCCACCACGAGGGCGCCCACGCGCGAGGCCAGCTTGTCGACGAACGCGTCGTGCACCTTGTCCTGCACGTAGATGCGGTTGGGGCACACGCAGGTCTGGCCGCCATTGCGGAACTTGGCCGCCATCAGGCCGTCGACGGCGGCGTCGATATCCGCATCGTCGAAGACGATGAACGGCGCGTTGCCACCGAGCTCGAGCGACAGCTTCTTCAGCGTATCCGCGGAGCGCCGCGCCAGGTGCTTGCCAACCGGCGTCGAGCCGGTAAAGGTAATCTTGCGCACGCGCGGGTCGTCGAGCCAGACGTCGACCACCGCCGGCGCGCGCTCGCGCGAGGTGGTGACGATGTTCAGCACGCCCGGCGGCACCCCGGCGATCTCGGCCAGCTTGACCAGCGCCAGCGAGGTCAGCGGCGTGTCCTCGGCGGGCTTGCAGACCACCGTGCAGCCGGCGGCCAGCGCCGGCGCTATCTTGCGCGCGATCATCGCGGCGGGGAAGTTCCACGGCGTCACCGCCGCGATGACGCCGACCGGCTCGCGCAGCGCAAACATGCGGCGGCCCGCCACCGGGGCGGCGATCACGTCGCCGTCGGCCCGCGTCGCTTCCTCGGCGAACCACTCCACGTAGCTGGCGGCATACAGCACCTCGCCCTTGCCCTCGGCCAGCGGCTTGCCCTGTTCCCGCGAGATCAGGCGCCCCAGGTCCTCGACGTGGCTGACGATCAGGTCGTTCCAGCGCTTGATGATCTGCGCGCGCTGCTTGGCCGGCACCTTGCGCCAGGTGGAGAACGCCTGATGCGCGACGTCGACGGCGCGGCGCGCGTCGGCCGCGCCGCTGTCCGGCACCTGGGCAAACACTTCATCGGTCGCCGGATCGGTCACGGCCAGGGTAAGGCCGTCGGCCGCACCGCTCCATTCGGCGCCGATCAGGTTGCGCCCGGGCAGCAGGGTTGTGTTCTGGAGAGACAACGACATCGGAATGGCTCCTTTCATGCGAATTCAGAGGGATGGGTGCGGTGCATGCGGTTGCGCGGTAGGCACCGCGCCGGGAATGTTCAGGTCGACCTCGTCGATCCATCCGCGGCGCAGTTCCGGCACCGAGCGCGCGAGCAGCGTGTAGTAGGGGTGGTTGCCGCTGCTGTCATAGTCGGCATGGGGTACCTGCGCCAGCTTGCGGCCGTGCTGCATGACGACGATCTCGTCGCAGATCGCGCGCACGGTGTGCAGGTCATGGCTGATGAAGAGGCAGGAGACGCCCAGCTCGCGGCGCAACTCCGCCATCAGGTCGAGGATGGCGGCGCCCACCACCGTGTCCAGCGCGGAAGTGATTTCGTCGCAGAGGATCAGCTCCGGCTCGGCCGCCAGCGCGCGCGCCAGGTTGACGCGCTGCTTCTGGCCGCCCGACAGCCCCGCCGGGGTACGCTGCGCGACGCCGGCGGGCAGCCGCACAAGGTCGAGCAGCCGGCGGATGCGGGCGCGCAACGCCTCGCCGCGCAGGCCGTGAAAGAACTGCAGCGGCCTGGCCAGGATGTCCTCGATGGTTCGCACCGGATTGAGCGCGGTGTCGGCCATCTGGAACACGATCTGGATGCGCCGCAGTTCCTCTCGGCTGCGCCCCGCCAGCGTCGGCTTCAACGCCGCGCCGTCGAACACGATGCTGCCCCCGCACGGCGGCACCAGCCCCGCGATGGCGCGCGCGAGCGTGGTCTTGCCGGAACCGGACTCGCCGATCACGCCGATCGCCTGGCCCCGGTACAGCGTCAGGTCAACCCCTTCCAGGATCCGCACAGCAGGCTGTCCGGCCGAATCGACGGGGCCGTAGCCGGCCGACAGATTGCGCACTTCGAGCAGCGGCGGCTGCGCCTGCGCCGCGGCCGCCGTTCCCTGGCGCCGCGCCGGGCGCGCGGCGGCAAGCAGGCTGCGCGTGTATTCGTCGGCCGGCCGGAACAGGATCTGGTCGGTCTCGCCCGCCTCGCGCATCTTGCCGTCGCGCAGCACCACGATCTGGTCGGCCACCTGCGCCACCACCGCAAGGTCGTGGCTGACATACACCGCGGTTGTCTTGCGATCGCGCACCGCGCGCCGGAAGGCGCGCAGCACCTCGACCTGCGTCGTCACGTCAAGCGCCGTGGTCGGCTCGTCGAGGATGACCAGGTCGGGGTCGGTGATCAGCGCCATCGCCGCCATTAGCCGCTGCAACTGGCCGCCGGATACCTGGTGCGGATAGCGCTCGCCGATCGAATCCGGATTCGGCAGCGCCAGCTCGCGGAACAGTGCCACCGCTTTCTGTTCGGCCGCGCGCCGGTCCAGCAAACCGTGAATCAGCGCGGGCTCCACCACCTGGTCCATGATGGTGCGCGACGGATTGAACGACGCCGCCGCGCTCTGCGCGATATAGGTGATGGAGCGGCCGCGCAGGCGTCGCCGCTCGTTGGGCGAAAGCCCCAGCACGTCGTGCTGGCCTACCTGGATGCTGCCCGCGGAAATCTCGCAGCCATGCCGCGCGTAGCCCATCAGCGCGAGCGCCGTGGTGGTCTTGCCCGAGCCGGATTCGCCGATCAGCGCCAGCACCTTGCCCGCCTCGATCTCGAAGCTGACGCCG
Organism: Cupriavidus sp. WS; assembly: GCF_000395345.1. Taxonomy (NCBI): domain Bacteria; kingdom Pseudomonadati; phylum Pseudomonadota; class Betaproteobacteria; order Burkholderiales; family Burkholderiaceae; genus Cupriavidus; species Cupriavidus sp. WS. The sequence continues at coordinate 10,158 of NZ_AQPL01000209.1, forward strand.
TCGACCAGCGTGGCCTGGCCCGCGGTGATGCGCAGGTCGGTAACCTTGACGGAAGTCCCCATTATTTCGCTCCGTTGCGTGCCGAGCGGCCCGGCAGGTTGTCGATGACGAGGTTGACGGCAAGCGTCAGGCTGGCGATCGCCAGCGCGGGCGCGACCACGGCCATGCTGCCGTCGGACAGCGCGCCGATGTTTTCGCGCACGAGCGAGCCCCAGTCGGCATCGGGGGGCTGGATGCCGAGCCCGAGAAAGCTCAGGCTGGCCAGCAGCAGCACGACGTAGACAAAGCGCAGCCCCAGGTCGGCCAGCATCGGGCCGGCGATATTGGGCAGGATCTCCTGGCGCATGATGTAGCCGATGCCTTCCCCGCGCGTGCGGGCGACCGTCACGTAGTCCATCGCATTGATGTTGACCGCGAGCGAGCGCGCGATGCGGAAGGCCCCGGGGACATAGATGACCGCGGCGGTGATGGCCAGCATCCAGACCGTGGAGCCGAACGCCGCGACCATGATCAGCGCGAACATCTTGCTTGGTATCGCGGTCAGCGTGTCCAGGCCCCGGCTCAGGCAGGCGTCGACCCAGTGTCCGCTGACCGAGGCCAGGAGCGCGAGCGTGATGCCGATGCCGCTGGCGAACAGTGTCGACACCAGTGCCACCAGCACGGTGTAGCGCGCGCCGAGAATGACACGGGCCAGCATGTCGCGGCCAAGGTAGTCGGTGCCGAGCCAGTGGGCGGCGCTGACCCGGCCGAAGATCTGGACCTCGCCCACGGGGGTGCCGTCCTGCGGGATCACGATCGGCCCGACGATGGCGGCAATCAGCCACGCGGCAAGAATCAGCAGGCCGATCCATCCGGCCGGGCCGAGGGCAGGCAGGCCCGGGCGGCGGCGCGCCCCGGGCGGCGTGACTGCCGCATGCGTGTTGGAAGTAGTAGACATGACAACGGCTCCGGCAGGGTGTCAGCGGTGACGCAGACGCGGGTTGGCGACGATGCCGCAGACATCGGCCAGCGTGACGAGGACCAGGTAGGCCGCGCAGAAGATCATGGCGCAGACCTGCACGACGGGCATGTCGCGTTGCGCGACGCTGTCGACCATCAGCTTGGCGATGCCCGGATAGTTGAAGATCGTCTCGACGATGATCACGCCGCCAAGCAGGTATGACAGGCTGAGCGCCACGGCGTTGGCAATCGGGCCGACCGCATTGGGCAAGGCGTGGAACAGCACCATCCTCGTGGCGGAGGCGCCCTTGAGCTGGACCATCTCGACGTACGGGGCCTTGAGCTGGTCGATGACCGCCGCGCGCGTCATGCGCAGCATCTGGGCAACGATCACGCAGCACAGGCTCAGCACCGGCATCGCCAGCGAGCGCAACACCTTTTCCCAGGAATCGTCGCTGCCGATATAGGCAAGCGCGGGCAGCCAGCGCAACTGCACCGCGAACAGCAGCACGGCCAGGGTGGCCACCAGGAACTCGGGAATCGAGACCACCGCGACCGAACCCAGGCTCACGGCCCGATCGAACCAGGTGCCGCGATAGACGGCGGCGAGAATGCCGAGGGTCAGCGCGACCGGCACCGAGATCAGCGCGGTCAGGCCGGCAAGCAGCAGCGAAAGCGGCAGGCGGCTGCCGATCGTCTCGCTGACCGGCATGTGCGTGACCAGCGATTCGCCGGCGTCGCCCTTGACGAGATTGCCGAGCCAGTGCGCGTAGCGCTGCGGTGCCGGCACGTCGAGTCCCATCTGGGCGCGCAGGGCAGCCAGGGCTTCCGGCGTGGCGTCCTGTCCGAGTTGCTCCTGCGCGGCGTCGCCGGGCAGCACGGCGGTGATCGCGAAGACGATCGCCGAAACCGCCAGCAGGGAGACCAGGGCGAGCCCGATCCGGCGCGCCAGCAGGCGCAAGATGAAGAGGTTCACGATATTTCCTCCTTCGATGGCTCAGGCTGCGCGCCAGGCGTGCCCGGCGAGCGAATGACCCATCGGGCCGCCCAGCGGAACCGGCGCAAGACCCATGAGACGCTTGTTGTAGCCGGCTGGGCCGATCAGGGCATCCGGCGGTTTCGGGGCTGGCATGGCAAAGGGCTCCTGAATGACGAAGAAAGTGGGACTGGCAAAGCTGTCATGCGGCGCGCGGCAGCGGCGTGCGTTCAGGACACCTTGTCTTTCAGCCTGAAATAGAGACCGACGGCGGGCAGGAACCAGGGCGGTCCCACGTGCCCCGGAATGGCCGGCCACTGCCGCGCGCGCCACGGGTTGGCGGTGGTCTCGCCCGCCATCACGCGCGCCATGCATTGCCCCATGTGCACGGACATCTGCGTGCCGTGCCCGCTGAAACCCATCGCGTAGTACAGCCCGTCGCGCTCCCCCGCATGCGGCAGGCGATCTTGCGTCATGTCGACCAGACCGCCCCAGCAGTAATCGATGCCGACGTCGGCGAGTTGCGGAAACGCTTCCAGCATCGACGCGCGCAGAAGCCGCCCGCTCTTGGCGTCGGACTGCGGGTTCGAGCCGGCAAAGCGCGCGCGCCCGCCGAAAATCAGACGGTCGTCCGTCGACAGGCGGAAATAGTGATGGACATTGGCGGTCGTCACGTAGGTGCGGCGCCCCGCGAGCAAGGCCTGTGCGCGTTCGCGCCCGAGCGGCTCGGTGGCCAGGATGAAGCTGCCGACCGGCACGATGCGGCGGCGGATCCAGCCGAACGTGCCATAGCCGCCATGACGCGTCGCGCCGGTGGCCAGCAGCACCTGGTCCGCTTCGAATACGCCGTGCGGCGTGTGCAGGCGATGCCGGTGGCCGGACCCGACGCGCTGCAGGCGCTGGACGGGGGTGTCGAGATAGATGCGCGCGCCATGCCGCGCCGCGGCCTGCGCCAGGCCCAGCGCGAAGCGGCCCATGTGCATCTGGCCGCTTTTCTTGTACAGCAGCGCGCCGTGATAGCGCTCGCTGGCGACTTCCGCACGCGTCTGCGCCGCGTCGAGCAGTTCCACATCGAGGTCGACACCGTCGCGGCGCAACAGATCGCAGCTGCGCGCGAGCGCGTCCAGGTGGCCAGGACGGGAAGCCAGCTTGAGTTTGCCATGACGCAGGAAGTCGCAGTCGATCTGCTCGGCGTCGATCACGTGCTTGACGGTATCGACCGCGGCGTCATAGGCGTGATACCAGTCGCGCGCCTGCTGCGCGCCCACGCGCGCCGCCAGCGTGGCGTAGTCGACCGCAAGCCCGTTGTTGACATGTCCGCCATTGCGGCCGGAAGCCTCTCCGGCCGGACGGCTGCCCGCTTCCAGCAGCACCACGCTCGCGCCGCGCCGCGCCAGCGCCAGCGCGGCGGACAGGCCGCAGAAGCCGCCGCCGACAATCGCGACGTCCACGTTCGACGTCAATGGTTCGGTGGCGCCGGCGAAGCGGGCAACGCCGTCATTCCAGTAGCTTTCGAGTTTCATATCGATTGTGAGAACAGGGGGTGCAATGCGGCAATGCGGCAGCACGGCAATACGGGTTCGCTGTCCCGCCACCGCCCGCGCAGTCCCGCGCGATGCCGGCCCGGCTTGCGTCGGCGGCGACGCGGCACTGTTGCCGCTCGCTTGTCTGGCGGCGACATGGCGAAGCGCGTCAACACGGTGTCATTGAAGCATGGGCCAACGAGGACTTTGTAGGATATTGGCCTTCGCGACAGTGGATGCTGTGGTTTCGCGGGGTCTGTTTGGCATGGTGTGCCAGGTGCCCGGCGCGAGTGCATCTGCACCAAAAAAATCGAGGGATTACCCTAGGCCGTGGCACCGGTTCAGTGCGCTCGGGAAACAGCAAGTTTTTCCTATCCCGGGTCCCGCCGTTCATCGCATCATTGGCGCTCACTCATCTTTCGGCGAGGCCGGCGCACCCATGGATCCCGCACCGCTCACACTCATGTCGGACGACAAGCCCGTGCATCTGCGCAACATGGTCGCGGCTGACCTGGCCGCTGCCCTGTCGCTGTCGGAACACTTGCGCTGGCCTTACCGCGCGAGCGACTGGGAAACGCTGTTCGCCCTTGGCGAAGGCCGTATCGCGCAGCTTGGCGACACCATCGCCGGCATTGGCCTGCGCTGGCTGTGGGAGCCGCGCGGCGCGTCGGTCGGGCTGGTCAGCGTGGCGCCCGCATCGCGGGGCCGGGGCATCGGGCGGCGGCTGATGGAAACGCTGACCGCGGGAGCCGGCAATGGCCCCATGCTGCTGCACGCGCCCACGGACAGCGAAGCGTTCTGCCGGCGGCTCGGCTTCACGCTGGGCGGCTACGTGCACCCTTACGAAGGCAAGGCCATCCAGGCGCCGCTGATGGCGCTGCCGCGGGGCTGCCGGCTCCGCCCGGCCGGACACAAGGATCTTCCACGCATTGCCGCCATGGACCACGCGGCCAGCGGCGCCGGGCGCCGTCGCCTGATCGAGGCGTGGCTGGCCCACGCCATGGGCGCGGTGGTGCTGGATCATGCCGACGGCCCGCTCGGCTTCGCCATACTGCGGCGCTTCGGCAGGGGCGCGATGATCGGCCCGGTGGTCGCGCCCGGCGCCGGTCCGGCCAAGGCGATGATCGCGCATCTGGCCGGCCTGGCCGGCGGGCGCTTCCTGCGCATCGACGCCGTGGCGGAACCGGAGATCGAAGCATGGCTGCGCGACCTCGGGCTGGTGCATGCGGGCGGCATGCGCGCGATGACGAAAGGCGCGTTCGCGCCGGCTTCGCCGGATTTCACCACCTTTGCCCTGGCCGACCTGGCCACCGGTTGAGCAGGGCATCGGATCAGACACACACACACGACCCGGACCGACAGATGGATCAGAAGGCAACGTTTCTCTACAAGGCCGACCCCGAGCGCGGCAGGATCTGGGCGCAAGTGTTCGCGCAGGCAGCACCCGGGATCGACTTTCGCCTGTGGCCCGACATCGGCGATCCCGCGCAGGTGGCCTATCTGGCGGCCTGGGAGCCGCCGGACGGCATCGCGCAGCGCTTCCCCAACCTGCGCGTGCTGTTCTCCACCGGCGCGGGCATCGATCAGTTCGACCTGGACGCCTTGCCCGCCGAGGTGCCGCTGGTACGCATGGTCGAACCCGGCATCATCGACGGCATGATCGAATATGTCGTGTTCTCGGTGCTCGCGCTGCACCGGGACATGCCCGCCTATCGCCGCCAGCAGGCGCGCGAGCAATGGCGGCCGATCCAGGTACGCACTGCCGCCTCCCGGCGCGTGGGCGTGCTCGGGCTGGGATCGCTCGGGCAAGCGGCGCTGGCGCGCCTGAAACTGTTCGGCTTCGACTGCGCGGGCTGGGCCCGGTCGCCGCGCGCCGTCGACGGCGCGCGCACGTTCAGCGGCGCGGATGGCCTGGCTGCCTTTCTTGGCCGCACCGACATCCTGGTCTGCCTGCTGCCGCTGACCGACGAAACACGCGGCATGCTGTGCGCGCGCCTGTTCGATGCGCTGCCGCGCGGCGCCAGCCTCGTGCATGTCGGCCGCGGCCAGCACCTGCGCGACGCCGACCTGCTGGCCGCACTGGATGCGGGGCAGCTCGGCGAGGCCATTCTCGACGTCACCGACCCCGAGCCGCTGGCGGCCGGCCATGCGCTGTGGCGTCATCCGCGGGTATGGCTGACGCCCCACATTGCCAGCATGACCCAGCCCGAGACCGCGGCGCGGGTCGTGCTGGACAATCTGCGCCGCCACCGGGACGGCGAACCGCTGGTCGGGCTGGTGGACCGCGGCAAGGGATACTGAGCCGCGCCAGATCAGCGCCAGATCAGCGCCAAATGCCAGACTGCCGCGCGGGTTGCCGGAGGCGGGTCCGCACCAATTGCACAGGTGCCCGGCAGCGTGGAAAATACCGCGTGACTCACAAGCGACAAAGGACCATGTCCGTGGCCGTCAAACTCGACCGATTGGATCTTCGCATCCTGGCGCACCTGCAGAAGAACGGGCGCATGACCAACGTGGACCTTGCCGACGCCGTCGGGCTGTCGGCCAGCCCTTGCCTGCTGCGCGTCAAGCGGCTCGAACAGGCGGGCTACATCACCGGATACGGCGCGCGGATCTGCATGGACAAGCTCGGCGACGTCCTGACGGTGTTCACCGAGATTACGCTGGAAGACCATCACCGCGAAGACTTCGTGCGCTTCGAGAAGGCCGTGGCGGACGTGGACGAGATCGTCGAATGCCATCTGGTCAGCGGTGGCTACGACTACCTGCTCAAGTTCATCACGCGTGGCGTCAACCACTACCAGGAACTGATGGAGAGCCTGCTCGACCGCAAGATCGGCATCGAGAAGTACTTCAGCTTCATCGTCATCAAGTCGCCGTTCATCAAGACGCACTATCCGATCGAGCGGCTGTTTACATCGGAGGGCTAGCGTCGGCCGACGACGCCAGACATGCGCCCGGGCGCGCGGACGGTTGCGCCCCCCGGGGCCGGAGGCGCCGTTCGGCAATCAGGACGTTGAAGTCTTTCAGACGCATCGCCCGGCTCTCACGGGACGCTGGGGAAGGCTTCGGTGCCGAGGGACGACGGCTTGCGCCGGCCGGTGTCCTGGCCGGTGAGCTGGAATTCGCTGGGCGTCATGCCACACGCGCTTTTCATGCAGCGGCAGAGATGGCTTTGGTCATAGAACCCGCACTCGTGCGCGGCCAACGACGGGGAGAGCCCCTGCCGGAGCAGGGCCTGCGCATGGCGGATCCGCTTCAGGCTGATATACCGGTGCGGCGTCATGCCGATCGTCTGCCTGAAGACCGTCACGAAGCGGCCCACGCTCAGCCCCACGACCGCGGCCAGCTTGCGCAACGGCAGCGGCTCGCCCAGATGCTGGTGGATATAGGCCAGCACCATGCCCAGGCGCGGATGCTGCGTGCTGGCCGCAACGGCGCTTGCCGGCCGGGCTCGCGAAGAGTGGGTGGATGCGGCGATCGGGCTCATGCTGGCTAGCATAGTGGCGATGCCGACGCGCATGCCGCTGTTTTGACCGAGCTGCGCCATAGCGAATTGCAAACTGGCGGGGCTGGAACGCAGATTCTGCGGGACCGGGCCTGGCCGCGGTCCGCATCCTTGGCTGGCGCCTTACTTCAGGATTACAAACACCTTGCGCAGCGGCTCATGGATTTCCCACTTGCCGGTCGTGTTGGCGGGAAAGAACAGCGTGTCGCCCGCCTTGATGCGCAACGGCTCGCCGCCGCTTGGCGTGAACACGCAGGAGCCGGCCAGGATATGCATGACCTCGGCCTCCGGCACCTGCCGTTCATAGGAGCCGGGCGTGCATTCCCACAGGCCGGTCCGGTTGTCGCCCGCGCCTTCCAGGGCGACCCGCAGGCTGCTGGTGCGGCACGGAGGCTGGCTCAGCGGTCGTCCGACCGGGCCGTCGTCGACCAGGTCGTTGCAGTGCACGGAGTTCGGGATGATGGTGATGGGCATGATGAGGCAAGCGCTGAGGCCGCCCGTCTTGACGGCGCGGCCGGGGAGTTGAGAGGATCAGGAAGCTGTTTCGGCATGAAGCGAAGCGGTCCTGGCCAGCCGCGCGGCCGCGGACAGCGCAAGGGGGACTTGCCGTGCCGCGCCACGGCGCCAGGATCTTCCTGAAGCGATTTCCTAGGCGTTGGCCTCGACGGCATCGGCCAGTTGCGACAGCGAATGGAAGTGGTAGTCGGGCGTGGTGATCTGCGGCACTTCCATGGTGCCGCCGAATCCCGGCTGCGCATGGCGCCGTTCGATCCAGCAGGTCTTCAGGCCGAGTTGCCGCGCCACGCCGATGTCGTGGTACTGGCTCTGCGCGACATGCAGATTGTCGGCTTGCTTGAGGCCCCAGATCGCGTCATAGCGGCCGCGTGCATAGGCGAAGTACTGAGGGTCGGGCTTCTCGGACAGGGCGTCATCGCAGGTGTTGCTGTCGTCGAACGGGAAGTCGAGCGCCTTCTCGAAGTGCGTCAGCGCCCAGCGCTGCGCATTGGTCATGGCCACCAGCTTGAAATGCTTGCGCAGCCGCTTCAGGGCCTGCACCGAGTCGGGGAACGGCTTCCAGTTCACGACCGAGTCGCGCAGCCCGCGCGCCAGCTCGTCGGAGTCGGGAAAGCCGAGGTCGGCCGCCATCAGGTGCCAGCAGCGTTCCAGGTCGTCCGGATACCACATCGTCTTGTCGCCGGCGCGCGCGCGCCGGTAAGCCGCGAGGAATGCTTCGTCGGTGATCGGGCTGCCGGGCACGGCGCTATGGAAATAGTCGAGCATGCCGCCTTCGAAATCGATCAGCGTGCCAACCACGTCGAACGTCAGTACCTTGAAATCACGTAGTGCCATGAGGTGCCTCTCTATGGAAAAAGGAGCTTAAAAAGAAAAAGCGGATACAGGGGGGGCCTGGCCGCACTTGCATGCGGCCGCGGTATGGAAAAACAGGAGGCAGGCGGGCTGCGGGCGCTAGCTCACCCTTCGAGCCAGACGTTCTCGGCGAAGGCGTAGCCCATCATGCCGCCCAGCGGGATCGGCGACAGGCCGTTGAGCTTCTTGCTGTGGCCATCGATCGTGGCAAGGAACAGCGGAATGCCGATGCCCGAATCCTTGTGGATCATCGTCTGCATGTCGGCGTACATCTGCTTGCGCCTGGCGAGGTCCGTCTCGGCGCGCGCGGCGGTCAGCAGCGAGTCGAACTTCGGGTCCTTCCAGCGCGACTCGTTCCAGGTTGCGTCCGACTTGAAGAACTGCGTAAGGAGAGTGTCGGCGTTCGGGCGCGGCACGATGGAGCCGAAGCCCACCGGGCTGCTGAGCCAGTGATTGGACCAGTAGCCGTCCGCCGGCATGCGCTTGACGTCGAGATTGACCCCCGCCTGGCGCGCGGACTGCTGCAGCACCTGCGCGATATCGACGGAGTACATGGCCGCCGGCGATGCCACTACCGGAATGCTCGCACTGCCAAGGTTCGCCTTCTTCAGGTAGAACTTCGCCTTTTCGGGATCGAACTGCCGTTGCGGCAGGCCGTCGAAATAGAAGCGGTTGGTCGGGTCGATCGGCTGGTCATTGCCGGTCAGCGCATAGCCGAGCGCGATCGACTTCTTCATCAGCTCGCGGTCTTGCAGCAGCTTCATGCCCATCACGAAGTCCGGGTTGGTGCCCGGACCGACGTCGCGGCGCACGATCAGGTCGGTGTACTGGCCCGACTGCGTGACGAACACGGTATGTGCCGGCGACCCCTTGACGCGCGCGACCGAGCGCGGGTTGATCGTCGTGACCAGGTCCAGGTCGCCCGACAGCAGCGCGTTGACGCGCGCGCCCTCGTCGCCGATGCCGACGAACTCGATCTCGTCCAGGTACGGTTTGCCGGACTTCCAGTAGCTTTCGTTGCGCACCACCACCGAGCGGATGCCGGGCCTGAACTCCTTGAGCTTGAACGGGCCCGTGCCGATCCCGGTATTGAAGTCGGTGGTGCCGCTCTTCACGATATGGAAATGGAACGTGCCGAGGATCACCGGCAGGTCGGCGTTCGGGGCGGACAATACCACCGTCACCTCGCTCGGGCCGGTGGCGGTCACGGTCTCGATCTGGTCGGCCAGCGCCTTGGCCTTGGACGCCGTGGCGGGGTCCTTGTGGCGCATCAGCGAGAACACCACGTCGGCGGGCGCGAGCGGCTTGCCGTCATGGAAGGTGACGCCCTTGCGCAAGGCAAACACCCAGGTCTTCGCATCCTTCGTCGAGAACGACTCCGCCAGCGCCGGCTGCGGCGTCAGCGTCGCATCCAGCCAGGTCAGGCCGTTGTAGAGCATATTGCAGCGGCAATAGTCGACCTTGTTCGACTGGCGCGCGGGATCGAGCGTATCGGAGGCGCCGGCATTGTCCCCGGCCACGCGAATCCGCCCGCCGCGGCGCGGTGTCTGCGCATGCGCCGAAATCGCCGCACCCGCCAGGCTGCCAGCCAGTGCCGCCTGCATGCCGCCGGCCGCGAACATGGCGAGGACGTCGCGGCGCGTGAAACCCCGGCGCATCGCATCCATGATGCGCGTGCTTTCCGCGGGTCCGATCAGGTCTTCAAGCGTTTTTCGGTCATTCATGGCAGGTGGGCTCCTGGGGGGTCGAAGGGCGAGTCGCGTTATGACAAGACGGTGTCAATGTAATAGGATCCGTGGCAGGCAGATTCTGTCATGTCGTGTGCAGGGAGTCCGCTTGCTGCATAATTCCTTGTTCGATGGGAGAGTTTAGGGACAGCCGCTGGCTCCGGGCAACTTCCCAATTGTTGGGTCAAATATAATCTGAAGTTATGGCCAATTTCCGCCGCAAACTGCCGAGCGCCAATGCGCTGTTCGTTTTCGAGGCGGCTGGCCGCTGCGGCAGCCTGACCAAGGCGGCGGCCGAGCTTTACGTCAGCCAGCCCGCGGTCAGCCGCATGATGGCGCGCATGGAAGAGCGCATGGGCGTGCCCTTGTACAAGCGGGTCCGGGGCGGCATCGAACTGACCGACGATGGCCGCCTGCTGCACAGAGCCATTACCGAGGGCTTCAATGGCATCGAAGCCTCGATCAGCGAAATCGAGGCGCGGGCCACGGGCATGGAGACCATCACGCTGTCGGTGTCGACTGCCTTCACGACGCACTGGATGATGCCGCGCATGGAAAAGCTGCGGCGGGACTTTCCCGGCGTCGACCTGCGCTTTCAGCTGATTTCAGGCAAGGTGGGGGGGCCGATGCATGACGTGGATCTGGGCGTGCGCTTCTTTACCGCTGGCGAGACCCCGCAGAACGGCGCGCTGCTGATGCCGGAAATCATTCTTCCGATCAGCACCCCGGCCTACCGCGACGATTCCACGCACGGCAGCGACGTCATCATCAACCTGACCGACAGCTTTCGCGACTGGCCGAACCTGTTCCCCGGCCTGCGGAAACGCGATCTCGACCTGTACAGCCTGAACTTCTCCGACTATTCGATCGTGATCCAGACCGCAATGCTGGGCCAGGGCATCGCGCCAGGATGGCTCAATGTGGTCTCGCACTGGATGCGGCTGGGAACCCTGGTACCGGCCATCCGCCAGGCCCATGTCACGGAGCGGCACTGCTACCTGGTGCAGCAGGCCACGGCCACGCCGCGTCCGACCGTAGCCAGGCTGCGGGACTGGATCGTCGAGGAGACCTTTCAGGACATCGCGGAGATCGATCGGATGTATCCGGAGATGGAATTGCTGACGTTGGCCAGGGGAGGGCACAGACGCGGCCGCGGCGTGGCGAGCGAATTGCCAGTGGATCAGGGGAAATCGGTGGGGGGCGTCTGAAAGGGTCATGTTCCCCTTCACAACTCGCCCGGCTGATCCGGTTGCCGAACCAACATTGTCGCCATTGCGAGGGCCATTGTGTCGACTCGCGTGTACGCGGCATTCCAGGGTCCCCGCAATCCTCGCCGGGTAAGGCTTTGGGCAACGCGGAATGAAAGTGTCACCGGAGAGAGCCGGTTCGAGCGGCTTTCAATTCCTTTCCGTTGGCACGCCCGATCGGGCGGCCGCCTGTGTCCTGTCACTGCTGCGCGCCGCGCAGTGGCAACGTCTCCGTGCGGCCAGTTGCAGCCGTTGCTCACGATGGCTCGGAGGGATGAATTCGCCCCAATAACTGGCGCTTGCGAAGTGTTCGATAAATGCCGTTTGCAGGGACCCGATACTTGTTGCTACCGTCAAGCCTGCTTTCGTCGCAAGCAAGACAGGCTCGCTCCCTGCGCTGCATCACGCACCTTACACAACGGCCCGGCGGCGCGCTTCGTCGCATTCGGCCGCCAGGAATTCGAGCAGCGTCCGGATGGAAGGCAACAGCCCTCGCCGGGAAGGAAACACGGCATGGACGATGCCGGCCGGTGGCCGCCAGTCGGGCAGAATGTGGACGAGCTGTCCCGCTTCGACCTGTCGCCACACCATCATCGTCGGCAGCGCAACAACCCCTACGCCGGCGATGGCCGCATCGCGCAGGGCCGCCATGTCATCGCTGACCAGACGTGGCACATGAGTGACGTTTGCCGTCTGACCGTCGGCGTGTTCGAGCTGCCATTGATAGTCCCGCCGCGGCGGCCCGAGGGTCATGCTGGGCGAATGGTGCAAGTCGGCGGGCGAGGTGATGGCGCGTACCGCCTGCAGCGCGGGACTGGCTACCAGACATTGCGTACTGGTGTCGAGCCTGCGCATGACCAGCTCGGACGGCTCGAGCGGCGGGAAGCGCACGCGGATGGCGATGTCGAACCCTTCGGCGATCACATCGACGCGCCGGTTCGTGCTTTCAAGATAGATTTGCACGGCCGGGTAAGCGGTAAGGAAGCGCGCGAATAACTCGCCGAACTGGAAGTTGATCAGCGCCACAGGACAACTTACGCGGATGATGCCGCGCGGGTCGGCCTTTACCTGCGCGATTACCTGATCGGCCGCTTCGGCCTCCACCAGCATGGCGACACAACGATCATAGTATTCGCGGCCAATCTCCGTCACCGAGAACCGGCGCGAGGAGCGGTTGAGCAGGCGCACGCCTAGCCTTTCTTCCAACTGCAGAATGCGCCGACTAAGCTTGGATTTCTGCATGCCCGTGGCGCGAGCCGCAGCGGCAAAGCCGCCGTGGTCGACCACCTGCACGAAGTGATAGAGGTCGTTGAGGTCTTGCATCGTCCCATTATTAGGACGGAGCGTAGGAAATTGCAATCTTCCTGATCGATCGTTGCGCTGCTATTTTCAATGGCAGGAAGCGGTAATTACTACTGCTGTCACGGGAAATGATCATGAGCAAGGCAATTCTTGGCCGTTACGGCAACAATCGCGGCCACTGGGTGGGCGACGGTTTTCCGGTCCGCTCAGTGTTTTCGTACAACGATCTCGGCCAGCACATCAGTCCGTTCCTGCTCCTCGACTACGCGGGGCCGCACTACTTCGAACCGACGACGAAGCGTCGTGGTGTGGGTCAGCATCCGCATCGCGGGTTCGAGACGGTAACCATCGTCTATGACGGGCAGGTAGAACACAAGGATTCCGCCGGCAATGGCGGGGTCATCGGCCCTGGCGACGTTCAGTGGATGACTGCCGGCGCCGGCATCTTGCATGAAGAGTATCACTCACCGGCGTTCGCCAAGACTGGCGGCCCGTTCCGCATGATCCAGCTCTGGGTGAACCTGCCGGCCAAGGACAAGACGACGCCTGGCGGCTATCAGGGCATCGTCTCGGCCGACATTCCCGTCGTCGATCTGCCCAACGGTAGCGGCAAGGGGCGAGTGATCGCCGGCGAACTGCTCGGCGCGAAGGGACCAGCCAAGACGTTTACGCCCATCAACATGTGGGATCTGCGCCTGTCCGGCAATAACGATCTGACGATCGCACTGCCCGAGCGCCACACGGCCATGCTGGTGGTGCTGGCCGGACACGTCACCCTCAACGGCAGCCAGGAGGCTCGTGAGGCGGAAATGGTGTTGCTGAGCCGCGAGGGTAGCAACGTGGCCATTCACGCCGATGGCGACGCGATGGTGCTGGTACTGACTGGCGAGCCGATCGACGAGCCGATAGCAGGTCATGGGCCGTTCGTGATGAACACCAGCGCGGAACTCATCCAGGCGTTCGACGACTTCAAAAGCGGCCGCTTCGTTCAGGCCACTTGACGTTCATCCCGGTCTTGCAGGGCAAGACCGGCTTTTTTCCAGAATGGGGACGGCCATCCTGCCCGCACCGCCCCTGCCTGCCCGGAGTTGCCTCCCGCGCCGGAACAATGGCGGGCACCTGTCAAAGAAAGGATGTAATCATGGCCAGCGAATCTATTCGTGACCCGAAGGCGGATCAACTGCTGACACCGCAAAACTCGACCTTCATCATCATCGACTATCAACCGGTGCAGGTGAACTCGATTGCCTCGATGGATCGGCAACTGATGCTGAACAATATCGTTGGCTGCGCTAAGGCAGCCATCGCTTACGGCCTGCCGATCGTGCATTCCACGGTCAACGTGCAAACCGGTCTCAACAAGCCGCCGGTATCCCATATCCGCAAGGTGTTGGGCGACTATCCGACCTACGATCGCACCAGCATCAACAGCTGGGAGGACGTGGAATTCCGGAAAGCGGTTCAGGAAACCGGCCGCAAGAAGCTCATCATGACTGCGCTCTGGACCGAAGCATGTCTGACGTTCCCGGCGCTGGACGCGCTGGCCGAGGGCTACGAGGTCTATGTGCCGGTGGATGCCGTGGGTGGCACATCCGTGGCCGCGCATGAAGCCGCACTGCGACGCATCGAGCAGGCCGGCGGCAAGCTTATTTCTACCGTGCAACTGTTCTGCGAGCTGCAACGGGACTGGAAGCGCAGCGAGACCGTCCCCGCGTTCATGAACCTGTTCATCGAAACGGGCGGCACGCCGGGCATCCAGTTCTCGTACGACCGTAGCGAGTAAGTCGACGAAACAGGCGGCAACCGGCGGTCAGCGGCTTGCCGCCTTGAGCAACCATTTTCAGGAACGGGTAGTCATGCGCGAAATTCGTGGCGTGGCGATTCTCCATGCTAAGGAAGGACGGCAGGATGCATTGCGCGCCGATCTTGTCTGGACTTTTCCACTGGCCGGCCGAGGCAATCAGCCCCCACCGGCCAGTCTCGTGCCAGCCCTAGGCTCGGACCAGTTCGGTGTACCCCTCGGCGCCGCCGCCAAAGAAGGTAGCCGCCGGTGCCTCATGCAGAGGCACGTCCGACCGTAGCCGCTCAACGAGGTCGGGATTTCCGATGAAGGGCTTGCCGAAGGCGATCATGTCCGCGTGACCGGAAGCGGTGGCGTTCAGGGCGCGGTGCCGGTCGTATCCATTGTTGGCAATGTAGGCGCCGCCGAAGGCTGCGCGCAGGGCTTGCACGTCGAACGTTGCGGCGCCGTTGCCGCCGTGCAACTGCCCCTCGACGGCATGGAGGTATGCCAGTCCCATCTCGCCGAGCCGGCGAGCCAGGTAGCCGTGCGTTTCCATCGGCGTGCTGTCCAGTGGCGTGTCTCCTACCGCGGTCGAGAAGGGGGAGAGGCGAAGCCCGACGCGATCGGCGCCCCAGACTCCCGCGACAGCTTCCACCACTTCCAGTGACAGGCGTGCGCGGTTTTCAATGGAGCCGCCGTAGCGGTCTTCGCGGTGGTTTGTGCTGTCGCGCAGGAATTGCTCCAGCAGGTAGCCGTTGGCTGCGTGTACTTCCACGCCATCGAACCCGGCGGCCTTCGCGCGGCGCGCGGCGCTTCGGTAGTCTTCCACGATGCCGGCGATCTCCTCGGTGGCAAGTGCCCGCGGCATCGACGGCGGCAGGTGTCCGGCTTCGGTAAAGACGTTGCCGCCAGCCTGGATGGCGGACGGCGCTACCGGCGCGGCGCCGTCTTCCTGCAGGCTGACATGCGACATGCGGCCCACATGCCACAACTGCATCACGATGCGGCCGCCCGCCGCATGGACCGCGTCGGTCACGGGTGCCCAGGCATCCACATGCGCATCGGTGTAGATGCCGGGCGTGTAAGCGTAGCCACGACCCTGGCGCGAGATGTTGGTTGCCTCGGTGATGATCAGGCCCGCCGACGCTCGCTGTCCGTAGTAGTCGACGGCCAGCGGCGTCTGGACACCGTCCATGCCTGCGCGCGACCGGGTCAGCGGCGCCATGGCGATGCGGTTGCGGACGTCGATGGCGCCCAGGCGGAAGGGGGTAAAAAGCGATTCGGAAGACATGGCGACTCCAGTGGCTGTGTGCAGATGCAGTGTGGAAAGAGTGCTGCCGCCTGTCTGTCAGGCAGGGCAGGCAACCTCTTGGTGCAATGGAGTATGTGCACTGCCTGTTCATTCATCCAATTTATTTATTGGATTCCAGATATTTTCCTGACAATATATCTGGATGCGCTACGACCTGAATCTCTTACCCGTATTCCTGACGCTCATGGAGGAGCGAAGCGTCACGCGTGCGGCCGAGCGGCTGGGGATGACGCAACCGGCGCTGTCCAATGCCCTGGCGAGACTGCGGGATTTGTTGCAGGACCCCCTGTTCATTCGCGAACGGTACGGCATGCAGCCAACGGAGAAAGCCGAAGCGCTGGCGCCCGGCATCGCCGCCGCGATCGGCCAGCTCGACGAGCTGGTACTGGGCCAGCAGGGCTTCGACCCGAAGCAGGCGGAGCGTCTGTTCATACTGGCGCCGAGCAGCTACGTCGAGTTCGTGCTGTTGCCTGGAATCGTCACGCGGTTGAGCGAGCGGGCACCGGGAATTCGGCTGCGGCTGGTGCCGTTTGGCACGGACCTGGCCGAGACCGGCGTGGGTTCCGGCGCTACCGCGATGGTGCTGGGTCGCATTGTCGACCCGCCTGACAACCTCGTGGTGCAGCCCCTGATGGAAGACGGCATTGCCTGCGTGGTGCGCGCCGACCATCCGCATGTACACAAGCGAATGTCCAGGCAACAGTACGAGCAGCTCAAGCACGTCAATGTGCTGCCACCCGGCCGCCTGCGCGCGGGTCTGTTCCAGACGCTTCAGCGCCAGGGCCTTCGCCGTGAGGTAGCGATATCCGTCACGCACTTCATGGCCGTTCCGGAACTTGTTGCCGCGACAGACTATTGCGCGACGCTACCTGCGCTGATCTGTCGCCATCTGGCAAGCGATGCCCGGCTGAAGATACTGGCCGCGCCAGTGGACCTGGGGACATTCCCGGTGGATATGGCGTGGCATGTCCGCTACCGCCATGATGCTGCGCACCAGTGGTTGCGTGAACTGGTCACCGAAGTCGCTCGTGAAATCATGCTCCGCAAAGCGGCAAAGTGAGGCGCGGGGCCATCGCCGGTTGTCCGTAGCTTTCCGCGAAGCGGCGGGTGACGTGAAGCTTCTCGAGCAGCCGGGCAATCTTGGTCATGATGGTCTCCAGAGCGTATCGGGAAGGCGGCGGACCGGCGTTGATCGCATCGGCGCGCGCTGCCTCCACAACGGCAGTGTGGTTCATGACAATGAGCGGAAAATGAGCGGGGCCGCCCGGCGGCCGGCGGGGCGCTCGCGGCCCCGGGGATCTTGCCGGCGCGGCGCGACGCGGCTCCCGATGTGCTTTTTTCCACATCGGCGCGTCAAGCCGCATCCTGCCGGGAATGTGCGGACGCGCTCTCGCCCGGCGGATGCGCATCCGCGGCCTCAGCGCCGCGTCGTGCCGTCGAGTTTTTCCATGTAGGCAATCAGTGCGGGCGGCACCGGCAGACGTTCCCGGGTGGTGTTGCGATACCAGACCACGATGGTATGCGCGGTCGCGGCCAGGCCACCGTGCCACACCGCGTAGTCCATCCGCAGGCTCGTTCGGCCGACCCACGCGGTGCGGCAGGTCACGAGCACTTCGTCGCCAAGCGAGATGGGCTGCTCGTAGGTGCAGGTCGTCTCGCGGATGACCGGCCCGGGCGTGTCCGGCCCGGTCAGGGGATAGCCGGCGGCTTCCAGGTAGCGGTTGCGGGTTTCCTCGAACCAGACGAAGTGCGTGCGGTTGCTGACGTGCTGGTAGGCATCGGTTTCGCTCCATCGCGCGCGGAAGGTGATCCCGAACGACCATGCGCCCTCGACGCCGAAGCGCGCGCGCAGCGCATCGCTCACGGCGTTGGACGCCAGCGCGGGCGCCTGCGTTGCCGGTGCCGCGTCGGACCCGTTTTCATTTGCCATCGATCCTGCCTCCTGGTTGTGCTGCCGATGTCGGTTCCAGCGCCCCGGCCGTCCGCCGGCGCCGGAATTTTGCGGCGGTGCAGCTACGGGAATATCCCTAAGGCGCTTTTCTGAATTCAGATAGATTCTATAAATATACGGAGGTGACGTGTAAAAAGACTTGGCGATGACCAACCACACACGTCGCAGCGCCGGCCGATTGAGGGCGGAACTCTCAACACAACAACTAGGAGACAGCGAATGATCTATGGTCGGAGCCCTTGTCGAAGCCCTTCGGGCCGTCGCCTCATGTTCTGCGCGGTGGCGTCCGCGCTCATTGCCTGGTCCGCCGCGGCGCGCGCGGCCGACGCGGGCATCTCCGACTCCGAGATCGTGTTCGGGGTCTCCGTGGCGCAGTCCGGCCCCAATGCCGCCTACGGCGCCATCGGCGTGGGGGTCAAGGGCTGCTTCGATTACCTCAACGCCGAGCAGGGCGGCGTCAAGGTCGGCGACGGCAAGACGCGCAAGATCAAGATCGAGACGCTCGACGACGCCATGGAGCCGGCCCGCGCGCTGCAGAACGCGCGCCGCTTCGTGGAGCAGTCGAAGGTCTTCGCCGTGATCGGCAACAACGGCACCGGCGCCAACCTCGGAACGCGCTCGTACTACAACGCCGAGAAGATACCGCAGGCCTTCATCGGCTCGGGCGGCCCGATGTTCGGCGCCAGGGCGGAGGTCGAGAAGTTCCCCTGGACCATGCTCGGCTATCTCTCGTACAACACCGAGGCGGCCATGTACGCGGAGTTCATCAAGCAGAAGTGGCCGAACGCCAAGATCGCGCTGATCAACGACGACAGCGGCGGCCCCTTCTTCGCCGACACCTTCGTCAAGACCGCCAAGGCGCTCGGCCTGAACATCGTGGCCCACGAGGAGCACAGCTACAGCGAGCCGACGATCAATGCGAAGATCAGCCGCCTGAAGGAGTCGGGGGCCGACGTCTTCGTCGAGGCGACCACGCCGAAGTTCGTCGTGCAGGCCATCAAGCAGACCGCCGCCATCAACTGGAAGCCGGTGCACATCGTCTGGAACGTGGGCGCCAGCATCGGCGGCACGCTGGTGCCCGCCGGCGCCGACATCTCCAAGGGCATCTACAGCGGCCTCTACATCAAGGACGCGACCAACCCGGCGTTCGCGAACGACGAGGACATGAAGACCTACCTCACCAAGCTCAAGCAGTACGCGCCGGGCGCGAACGTGGCGGACCAGAACGCGACGATGGGCTGGTACGACTGCATGGCCACGAAGGCCGTGCTGGAGCGGATGAAGACGCCGACGCGCGACGCCTTCATGGCGTCCATCCGCAGCCTGGACAACGTCAAGGTGCCGATCCTGCTCGAAGGCATCAGGCTGAACACCAAAGGGACGGCCGACGGCTATCCGATCGAGTCCGTGCAGATCGCCCAGTTCGACGGCGTGAAGTTCGTGCCGGTCGGCGGCGTTCTCAACTACGAGGGCCGCACGCCCGCGTGGGAACCGCGCGCCAAGTCGAACTGATCCCAACCCCAAGACAGCACAGCACAGCGCAGCACAGAGGAGCGATTTGAAATGACACAAGTGAAAGAACACGCGTTCGCCACGGTCGGCTTCATCGGTCTCGGCACGATGGGCCACCGCATGGTCCGGCATCTCAAGGGCTCGGCCACGCTGCTGGTCAGCGACGCCAACGCGGCCGCGGCCGCGGCGGCGGCCGAAGCGGTCGGCGGCAGGGTGGCGACGGTGGCCGACATGGCCGCGGCGGATGCGGTGATCCTGATGCTGCCCACCAGCCAGGTGGTCGACGCCGTCCTGCGCGGCGAGGGCGGCAAGGGCCTGTTCGACGCGCTCAAGCCGGGCGCCCTGATCATCGACATGAGCTCGTCGGCGCCGACCAACTCGGTCGCGAACGCCGAAGAGGCGAAGCGCCGCGGCCTGCGCTTCATCGACGCGCCGGTCTCGGGCGGCGCCATCGGCGCGGAGAAGGGCACGCTCGCGATCATGGTGGGTGGCGACGCCGCCGACTACGAAGCGGCCCGCCCGCTGCTGCTGAAGATGGGGCCGAACGTGTTCCACGTCGGCAGGGTCGGCGCCGGCCACGCGGTCAAGGCACTGAACAACCTGATGTCGGCCACCGCGCTCGCGGTCAACAGCGAGGCCTTCGCGGTCGGCGAGAAGTTCGGGCTGGACCCGGCGACCATGCTCAAGGTCGTCAACGCCTCGAGCGGCCAGAACTGGGTGTCCATGACGCACTGGCAGCCCCAGATCGTCGACCGCAAGTTCGCCTGCGGCTTCACCATGCAACTGCTCGAGAAGGACGTGCGCGTGGCGATGTCGCTCTACGACGCGATGGGCGCGAAGGGCACGGTCTCGCGCAGCGTGGCGGCCTCGTGCGCGCAGTCGCTGCGCGCGGCCGCGCCGGGTGCCGACATGTCGGTCATGGCGCAGCAGGCGCAGCAGGAGCTCGGGCTGGGCAGCGCGCCCCGGCAGCCGAAGCCGGGCGAGGCCGTCAGGGCATGAGCGCCGTGTTGATGGCGCTGCCGCCGGAGACCGTCGAGGCGTTGCCGGCGACGGCTTCGCCGAAGCTCGCGATCGACAAGCTGTCGCTGCGGTTCGGCGGCATCGTCGCGATCAACGAGCTGACGTTCGAGGTTCGCCGGAACGTGATCTGCGGCCTGATCGGTCCGAACGGCGCGGGCAAGACCAGCCTGTTCAACTGCGTCAGCCGCCTCTACAACCCGTCGTCGGGGCGCATCCTGTTCGACGGCGAGGACATCACGGGGCTGAAGTCCAAAGACATGGCCAGGCGGGGCATCGCCCGCACGTTCCAGAACCTCGCGCTGATCAACAGCCTGACGGTGCTTGAAAACGTCATGCTGGGCGGCTACCACCACGGCCGCACCCGCCTGTTCATGGCGCCGTGCGTGCCGGTGTCGCGGCGCGCCGAGGAGATCGCGCTGCGGCGCGACGCCATGCTGCTGCTGGAACGGCTGGGGCTGGACCATCTTCACGACGAGCGCGTCGACAGCCTGCCTTATCCGACGCTCAAGCGCATCGAGCTGGCGCGCGCGCTGGCCGCCAACCCGTCGTTCCTGATGCTCGACGAGCCCGCGGGCGGGCTCTCGCATTCCGAGGTGGACGAGCTCGCGCGGACCCTGCTGCGGGTGCGGCAGGACTTCGACGTGACCATCCTGCTGGTCGAGCACCACATGGGCATGGTGATGAACATCTCCGACGACATCGTGGTGCTCGATTTCGGCAACAAGATCGCCGAGGGCAAGCCGCAGGCCGTGAAGTCCGACCCGCGCGTGATCGAGGCCTACCTGGGGAAGAAGCGTGGACGTTCTTGAGATCAAGGGCCTGGCCGCGGGCTACGGCAGGACGGCGGTGCTGCACGGGGTCGACCTGGCGGTGCCCGAGGGCAGCATCGTGGTGCTGCTCGGCGCCAATGGCGCCGGCAAGACCACCACGCTCAAGTCGATCAGCGGCATGATCAAGCGCGAAGGCCAGGTGCTGCTCGACGGCAAGCCGCTCAAGGGCATGGGGCCGGACCGCATCGCGCGCATGGGCGTCGCGCACGCGATGGAGGGGCGCGGGACGTTCGCCGACCTGACCGTGGAGGACAACCTGCAGGTCGGCGCCTACCGCCGCAAGGACAAGGGCGGCATCGACGCCGACATCGAGCAGATGTATACGCTCTTCCCGCGCCTGCGCGAGCGCCACAAGCAGAAGGCGGGCAGTCTGTCCGGCGGCGAGCAGCAGATGCTGGCGGTGAGCCGGGCGCTGATGCTCAAGCCGCGCGTGATGCTGCTCGACGAGCCGTCGCTGGGCCTCGCGCCGGTCATCATCGACCACCTGTTCGCCGCGCTGCAGACGGTCAACCGGACGCTCGGCACCTCGATGCTGATCGTCGAGCAGAACGCCAATCTCGCGCTCGAGATCGCGCATCGCGCCTACGTCCTCGAGATCGGCCGGGTGGTGCTGTCGGGCAGCGCGGCGGAGGTCGCCGCCAACGACAGCATCCGCGCCGCCTACCTGGGTCACTGAGACACTAACGAGACGCCAACGAGAGGGACACACATGCAGTATTTCCTCCAGCAGATCATCAACGGCATCGGCGACGGGGCGATCTACGCGTCGCTGGGCCTCGCGCTGGTGCTGATCTATCGCACCACCAACATCGCCAATTTCGCGCAGGGCGAGATGGCCACGGTGTCGGCCTACGTCGCCTGGCAGTGCGTGGCCTGGGGCCTGCCCCTGGGCTGGGCGATCGTGGTGGCGATCGTCGTCTCGCTGTTCGTGGGCATGGCAACCTACCTGATCTTCGTGCGGCCGGTGCAGAACAAGGACGAGCTCACCATCATCATCGTCACGCTGGGCCTCTTCCTCGCGTTCAACAGCCTCAGCGGCGCGACCTGGGGCTTCATGCAGATGCCGCTCGACTCGCCTTTCCCCGAGAAATATTTCTCGATCGGCTCGTTCCGCGTCAGTGTCGAGCTGCTCGGCACGGTCGCCGTGCTGGTGGCGATCTCCGTGGGCATGTTCCTGCTGTTCCAGAAGACACGGCTGGGCATGGCGCTGCGCGCCGCCGCCTCCAACGGCTCCTCGGCCAAGCTCGTCGGGATTCCCTTCACCGCGATGATGGCCATCGGCTGGGGCCTCGCGGCCGTGCTGGGCGCGGTCTCGGGATTGCTGGTCGCGCCGCGCGTCACGATCGACCCGAACATGATGGGCTCGATCATCATCTATGCGTTCGCGGCGGCCGTGGTCGGCGGCCTCACGAGCTATCGCGGCGCCGTGGTCGGCGGCGCCGTGGTCGGCATCTCCCAGTCGCTGTCCATGGCCTACCTGCCGTGGCTGGGCGCCGACCTGCAGATCCTCCTGCCGCTGCTGCTGATCGTGGCGGTTCTGATCGTCAAGCCCGAAGGTCTCTTCGGCAGTACCGTGATGGTGCGCGTATGAACAAGGTGAGCATTCTCCCCGCGCCGGCCGTGGCCGGCCCCCGGCCCGTGCGCAGGACGTCGACCCTCGGCTGGCTCGCGTTCGCGGCGCTGCTGTTCCTGGTGCCGCTGGTCTTCCCCGGCTACCGCACGTTCCAGTTCACCGGCGTGCTCACCTATGCGATCGCGGCGCTGGGCCTGAACCTGATCACCGGCTACGTGGGCCAGGTCTCGCTGGGCCACAACATGTTCTTCGCGCTGGGCGCGTACACGGCCATCCTCACGCATACGCTGCTGGGCGTGAACCCGCCGCTTTCCGTGTGCATCGCCGCGCTCGTCTGCTTCGGCGCCGGCTATCTCGCGGGATTCCCGGCCAAGCGCCTGCGCGGCCTGTACCTGGCGCTCATCACGCTGATCCTCGCGGTGTCGGTCGTGCCGCTGGTCAAGCATTTCAAGTCGTACACCGGCGGGGCCGCCGGCCTGACCTTCGACAAGCCGGACCCGCCCGCATGGTTCACGCTGGGCCAGGACGCGTGGCTCTACTACTTCGTGCTGCTGTTCGCCATCGTGGTCTTCTGGGCGGTGCGCAACTTCGTCGCCGGCAGCACCGGGCGGGCGCTCGCCGGCATCCGCGGGGGCGAGCTGGCGGCCTCGTCGATGGGCGTGGACGTGAACCACCTCAAGGTCGTCGTGTTCGGCACGGGATCGATGCTCGGCGGCGTCGGCGGCGCGCTCGCGGCCTACACGATCGGCTTCATCGGCCCCGATTCGTTCACCCTCATGCTGTCGATCGGTTTCCTGGCGTCGATCGTCGTGGGCGGCCTGGGCACCATCAGCGGCGCGGTGGTGGCGGGCCTGTTCCTGCAGTTCGTGCCGTCCTATGCGTCGGACATCAGCCAGGCGCTCGCCGGCGCGGTGTACGGCGGCATCCTGATCGTCTGCATGTTCCTGATGCCGCGCGGCATCACCGGCTCGCTGATCAAGCTGCTCGATGCGCGGCGCGAGGCCAGCAAGCATCCATCAACCCAGGGCGTCCCGTCCTCCAGCCGCCCCAATCCACAGGAGTGATCGTGTCCAACGAATTTCATGGTCTGCAAAGCCAGGCCGAACCCTCGGTCCGGCTCGGCCCCGTCATGCAACTGCTCAACGGCGAGTGGGTGGGCAGCGCCGACGGCCGCGCGCTGCCGGTCGAGTGTCCCGCCAACAAGCGCGTCATCGCCGAGATCCCGCGTGCCGGGGCGGAAGACGTCGAGCGCGCGGTGCAGGCCGCCGAGCGCGCGTTCTCCGCATGGAAGAAGGTGACGCCGTCGCAGCGCGGCCGCGCGATGCAGAAGATCGCCGACGCGCTCGAAGCGCAGCTGGAGGACTTCGCGCGGATCATCGCGCACGAGACCGGCAACGCGCTGCGCACGCAGGCACGGCCCGAGGCGCAGCTGTGCGTCGACGCCTTCCGCTATTTCGGCGGCCTGGCCAGCGAGCTCAAGGGCGAGATGCTGCCGCTCGGCGACGACATCCTCAGCTACACGCGCCGCGAGCCGCTCGGGATCGTCGGCGCGATCGTGCCGTGGAACGCGCCCGCGGTGCTGTGCTCGATCAAGATCGCGCCGGCGCTGGTGGCCGGCAACACGATGGTGCTCAAGCTCGCGGAGGATGCGCCCTTCGCGGGCCTGTTCCTCGCGGAGATCTGCCAGCGCTTCCTCCCGCCGGGCGTGCTCAACGTCGTCACCGGGCTCGGCGCGGAGTGCGGCGCGGCGCTGGCGTCGCATCCGCGCATCCACAAGATGTCCTTCACCGGCTCCACCGGGGTCGGCAAGAGCATCATGGCCGCGGCGGCGGAGCGCATCGGCCCGGTCTCGCTGGAGCTGGGCGGCAAGAGCCCGACCATCGTGTGCGACGACGCGGACGAAGAGTGGGTCGTGCAGAACGTGGGCACGGCCATGCGCTTCACGCGCCAGAGCCAGTCGTGCACCGCCGGTTCGCGCCTGTTTCTCCACGAGTCCATCTACGATTCGTTCCTGGAGAAGCTGGTCAAGCTCATGAACAGCTACAAGATCGGCAACCCGCTGGACGAGGCGACCGACATGGGCAGCCTCATCAGCAGCAAGCAGTACGGGCGCGTGTGCAGCTACATCGAGGAAGGGCTGAAGAACCCGGACGTGAAGTTGCTGACCGGCGGCCTGCCGCCGACCTCCGGCCCGCTGGCCGAAGGGTACTTCACCGTGCCGACGCTGTTCGGCGGCAGCTCGAATGCGTGGCGCCTGGCCAAGGAGGAGATCTTCGGGCCGGTGCTCGTCGTGATTCCCTGGAAGGACGATGCGCAGGTGCTGAAGATGGCCAACGACAGCCATTACGGGCTGGCCGGCTACGTGTTCTCGAACAACACGGCGCGTGCGATCCGCATGGCCCATGAGATAGACTCGGGCTGGGTGCAGGTCAACCAGGGCAAGGGCCAGTTGTTCGGCCAGCCCTACGGCGGCTTCAAGCAGAGCGGCCAGGGCAAGGAGCAGTCGCTGTCTTCCCTGACCGAAGGCTTCTCGCGGCTCAAGACCGTGACGGTCAACCTGACGATCTGACCCGGCTGCTTCCCGACGACTTCGAGCGATTTTTTCCGACCCATCCACAGTGAGAGACACTTCCGAGCTTTTCCACCCCGCGCACCCATGCCCCGCGTTCCGAGCGCACGCGAGGGCCTGGCGTGCCGGCGACCGGCAGGCATGCCGCTTCGGTTCCCGCGCCCTTGAGCGCCCGCGCTTCGCGGGAACCCTCCGATACAGGCAAGTGCCATGACGACGAGCGACCAGATCTACAGAGCGGTCGAGTCGCAGATCAGCCAGCGCATGCTGTTGCCCGGCGATTCGATCGACGAGGAGAGCCTGATGACGCAGTTCGGCGTCTCCCGCACCCCCGTGCGCGAGGCGCTGGTGCGGCTCAAGTCCGAAGGTCTCGTCAGCAGCATTTCCCGCGGCGGCTCGATCGTCTCGAAGATGGACGTGCAGCAGTTGGTCTCCGTCTGGGAGCTGCTGTCCGACCTGGAAGGGCTCTGCGCGGGTTATGCGTGCGAGCGCATGACGCGGCCGGAGCGGCAAGCCCTGATGGACGCCCATCTCGCCGGCGAAGCCGCCGCCGAGGCCGACGACCAGGTCGGATGGCAGCAGGCCAACATGGCGTTCCACGAGGTGCTCTATGCCGGCTCGCGCAATACGTTCCTGCGCCAGGAGATCCTGCGCATGCGCACCCGCACGGTCGCCTACCGCTCCCATTCGTTCGGCGCGGTGGGTGACGCCATGCACGCGCACCTCGAGCATGGCCAGATCGCGAAAGCGATCCAGGAGCGCGATGGCGAGACGGCGGTGCGCCTCATGAGGGCGCATCTGCGTCCCGAGGGCGCGACGCTGATCAACCTGCTGCAATCGCTACCGAAGGACATGCTGCGCTGAGATCCTTCTTCACCACCTCTTGAGTTTCGCGAGCCTTGAACGGCCTGCCAGGCTCGCTTGTGCCCATTTGCATGAATGGGCTTTGCGCGAACATAAATACATCTGGAGTACGAATGTCCCGCATCTGCGCATCCTCGGCCCTTCAGGGCATCAAGGTACTTGACCTCTCCCGGGTTCGCGCCGGTCCCACGTGCGTGCGGATGCTGGCCGATTTCGGTGCCGACGTGGTTCGCATCGAGCCGCCGGCCGGCGTCGATCCGAACGAAGACATATTCGCCGTCAACCGCCTCGGCGGGGACTTCCAGAACCTCAACCGCAACAAGCGGTCGATGACGCTGAACCTCAAGAAGCCCGAGGGCCTCGCCATCCTCAAGCGCATGGTCAGGACCGCCGACGTCGTCGTGGAGAACTGGCGGCCGGACGTGAAGACGCGCCTCGGCGTCGACTACGCATCCCTGCGCGCCATCAACCCGCGCATCATCCTGGCGAGCATCTCGGGATTCGGGCAGGACGGGCCGTACGCGGCGCGGCCGGGCTTCGACCAGATCGTGCAGGGCATGGGCGGGCTCATGTCGGTGACGGGCTATCCCGAGACCGGGCCGCTGCGCGCCGGCATCGCCGTCGCCGATTCGAGCACGGGTCTCTACACCGCCATCGGCATCCTCATCGCGCTGCGCGAGCGCGACCAGTCCGGCGAGGGGCAATGGGTGCAGGCGTCGCTGCTGCACTCGCAGATCGCGATGATGGACTTCCAGGTCGCGCGCTTCCTGAACGAGGGCGATATCCCGCGGCCCGCGGGCAACGACCATCCGACGAGCGCGCCGATGGGCGTGTTCAACGCGGCCGACGGGCTGCTCAACCTGGGCGCCGCCGGGCAGGGGACGTGGATGCGGCTGTGCAAGGTCATCGGGCATCCCGAATGGATCGCCGACGCCGAATTCGCCACCGAGCCCCTGCGCGTGAAGCACCGCGCGCGCCTGAACAGCCGGCTCAACGAAGTCTTCGGCGCGCATGGCGTGCAGCACTGGGTCGCGCTGCTGAACGACGCGGGCGTGCCGGCCGGCCCGGTCTACGACGTGCCGGAGATGCTCGAGGACGAGCAGGTGCAGCATCTCGCCGTGGTGGTCGATACGCGCACCGGCAAGGGCGAGCCGATCAAGGTGATCAGCCAGCCGGTGACGCTGTCGCGCACGCCGGCTACCATCGTGGCCGCGGCACCCGCCTGGGGCGAGCATACCGCCGAGATTCTCGCGGAATGCGATTTCGACGCTGCGGAGATCGCCGGTCTCCGCGAACAACTGGTTATCTGAGGAAGAACGAGCCATGCCTGAACTGATCGTGAAGCGCGAGGCGGCCATCGGTCGCATCGTGTTCTCCAATCCGAGCAAGTACAACGCGATGTCGCGGGACATGTGGCTTGCCCTGCCGGAAGCGCTAGACGCGCTCGACGCCGACCCCGAGATCCGGCTGATCGTGCTGGAGGGCGACGGCGACAGCGCGTTCGTCTCCGGCGCCGACATCTCGCAGTTCGGCGCGTCGCAGGCGGACCCCGCGGTGCAGGCGGCCTACAACGCGGCCGTGGAGCAGGCCTACCTCGCGCCGGTGAAATGCAGCAAGCCGGTCGTCGCCAGGATCCGCGGCATCTGCATGGGCGGCGGCCTCGGCCTTGCCGCCGCGTGCGACCTGCGCTTCTGCCGCGACGACGCGCGCTTTCGCATGCCGGCCGGACGCATGGGCCTGGGCTACAGCGTGGTGGGCGTGCGCCGGTTCATGACCGTGGTCGGCGTGGCCAATACCTTCGACATGTTCTTCTCCGCGCGCGTCTTCGGCGCGCAGGAGGCGTTGCGCATGGGCTTCGTGAGCCAGGTGGCGCCGCGCGAGACGTTCGATGCGATGTTCGACGAATGGTGCGCCGCCGTGGTCGAGAACGCGCCGCTTACGCTGCGGGCGCTCAAGCGGACGGTCAACGAGCTCATCCACGATCCCGGCGATCGCGACGTCGCCGCGGCCGAGGCCGCCATCGCGGCCTGCTTCGCGAGCGCCGACTACCGGGAGGGCGCGGCCGCCTTCATGGAGAAGCGCAAGCCGCGGTTCCAGGGCGCCTGAGGGCGCTGGCCGCGCGGGCGCGCTCCGACATGCCGGGCGCGTGAGACGGGACCTGTCTTGCGCGAGGCGCGGCGGACGGCCGATGCTCCCGGGCGTCGCCGTGCGCATTCCCAATCTCCCAATCTGCCATTCCACCCCGAGACAAGATGAACGAGATCACCGGCACCACGCGTCTGATGGCCACCATCGGCGATCCCATCCAGCAGGTCCTCGCGCCGCAGGAGATCAACCGCCTGATGGCCGCGCGCGGCATCGACGCGGCCCTGGTGCCCATGCAGGTGCCCGTCGCGGGCCTGGCAAAGGTGGCCGACGGCCTGCGGCAGATGTCGAACCTCGAAGGGTTCATCGTCACGGTGCCGCACAAGAACGCGTTCGTCGCCTTGTGCGACGAACTCACGCCGGAGGCCGCCCGCGTGGGCGCGGTCAACATCGTCAGGCGCCTGCCCGACGGGCGGCTGCGGGGCGGGATCCTGGACGGCCTGGGCTTCGTCGGCGGACTGCGCGGCAACGACCTCGATCCCGCCGGGATGCGCGTCTACGTGGCGGGCGCCGGCGGCGCGTCGACGGCCATCACGTACGCGCTCGGCGACGCCGGCGCCGCCGCGATCACGATCGCCAACCGCGACGCGGCCAAGGCGCAGGCGCTGGCCGCGCGCCTGCGCGTGGCGTTTCCGGCCATCGCCATCGCGGTCGGCACGCGCGACCCGTCGGGGCATGACCTGGTGATCAACTGCACGTCGCTCGGCATGCGGCCCGACGATGCGCTGCCGCTCGACGCCGAACGGCTGACCGCGGACCAGGTGGTGGCCGAAGTCATCATGAAGCCGGCCGAGACGGCGCTGCTCGCGGCCGCCCGCAAGCGGGGCTGCCGCATCCACTATGGCAAGCCCATGCTCGTGAGCCAGATCGAGATGATGGCGGACTTCATGCTGCAGGCGGCCCCATGAGCGAAGGCGCGCTTGCCCGCGAGGAGGGCTGGGACTACGTCATCGTCGGCGGCGGCACGGCAGGCTGCATCCTGGCGAACCGCCTGAGCGCCTCCGGCCGCCATCGCGTGCTCATGCTCGAGGCCGGCGGCGAGCCCGCGAGCCGCTGGATCGGCATTCCGGCGGGCTTCAGCAAGCTCCTCGTCGACCAGCAGTACAACTGGCGCTTCCAGACCGAGGCGGAGCCAGGCACCCGCAACCGGGTGATCTCGGTGCCGCGCGGCAAGGGCCTGGGCGGTTCCTCGCTGATCAACGGCATGATCTACGTGCGCGGCCAGAGCGCCGACTACGATGCGTGGGCGGCCGGCGGCGCGCACAGCTGGGGCTGGCGCGACGTGGAGCCCTATTTCCGCAAGATCGAGAACTATCCGCGGGGCGGCCCGGCGCGCGGGCACGACGGTCCGATGAAGCTCGCGCAGGTGCGCGAGCGCTACCCGATCGCGCAGGCGTTCATCGATGCCGCCCTCGAGGACGGCTGGGCCTACAACGAAGACTACAACGGCGAGAGCCAGGAAGGCGTCGGCTACTACCAGGTCGTGCAATCGGCGGGCCGGCGCTGGAGCGCCTACGAAGGGTATCTGCGGCCGGCGCTCGACCGGCCCAACCTGCGGGTGGTGACGGACGCCCTCGTCACCAGGATCGAAATCGAGGGCGCGCGCTGCACCGGCGTGACGTGGCGGCGCGGCGGCGTGGAGACCACCACGCGCGCCGCGCGCGAGGTCATCCTCTGCGCCGGCGCGATCCAGTCGCCGCAGCTCCTGGAGCTGTCCGGCGTCGGCCAGCCCGCGCTGCTGCAACGGATGGGAATTCCGGTCAGGCACGCGTTGCCGGGCGTCGGCGAGAACTACGTCGATCACTTCGCCACGCGCATGAACTGGCGCGTGCGCAACACGGTCACGCTGAACGAGATGTCGCGCGGATGGCGCCTCGGGCTGGCCGTGGCGGAATACTTCACGCGCAGGACCGGCATCCTGACGCTCGGAACGGGCCTGGTGAACGGCTTCGTGAAATCGCGTCCGGACGTGGCCACGCCCGACGCCCAGTATTTCTTCGTGCACGCGAGCTACGCCGATGCGTCCAAGCGCATCCTCGACCGCGCGCCCGGCATGACCATCGGCGTGACGCAGCTTCGGCCCGAATCGGTCGGCAGCATTCACGTGAAGTCGCTCGATCCGCTCGCGTCGCCGTCGATCCGCCCCAACTTCCTCGACGCGCAGGTCGACCGCGACTGCATGGTCGGCGCCATGAAGGTCGCGCGCCGGATCGTGTCGCGAAGCGCCATGCGGCCGTACGTCGTGCAGGAACTCAGCCCGGGAGACGCGTGCGCCAGCGACGAGGCCTGGCTCGACTTCGCGCGCGACAACGGCCAGACCATCTACCACCCGCTCGGCACTTGCCGCATGGGGAGCGACGCCGCTGCCGTGGTCGATTTGCGCCTGTCGGTGCGAGGGCTGGCGGGCCTGCGCGTCGTCGACGCGTCCGTCATGCCGAAGATGGTCTCCGGGAATATCCAGGGCGCCGTGATGATGGTGGCGGAGAAGGGCGCGGATCTCATCCTGGCCGATGCCGGCCAGCGGCGGGAAACTATATGACCCCGCAACCGCCGCCGGTGACGGCGCAAGAGCAGGACGACGATCTCGGGCGCGTCCCCTTCGTCTATCAGAATGCCCTGCCCGGGCGCGTGGTCTTCGCGATGCCGGCGGGGCGCGCGGTGCTGGCCGAGGCGGAGCGCTGCGGCGCCGGGCGGGTCCTGGTCGCATCGGGCCGGTCCCTCGCGCGCATGGCCGACGGGCCGCTGCAGCAGGTCGAGCGCGAGCTCGGGAGACGGCACGTCGGCACCATCGCGACCATGCGCGGGCACACCCCGCGCGAGGATGTGCTGGAGATCGCGGAAGCGATGCGGCGCGCACGTGCCGACCTGCTCGTCGCGGTAGGCGGCGGCTCCGTCATCGACGGCTGCAAGGCCGCCCTGATGTGCCAATGGATGGACGTGCGCGATGTCGCCGCCGTGGATGCCCTGCTCGATGCAACCGCCATCTCGCCGCCCGCCAGTCCCGTGCGCATGGTCTCGGTGTCGACCACGCTGTCGGGCGCCGAATTCACCGCCGTGGCCGGCGTGACCGAACTGGCCACCAAGGCCAAGCAGATCTTCAGGCATGAACTTCTGGTGGCGCGAACGGCGATCCTGGACCCCGCCGCCACGCGCATGACGCCCATCGATCTTCTTCTGTCGACAGGCATGCGCTCGGTCGATCACGCCGTGGAGGCATTCTGTTCCCCGAGCGCGAATCCCGTGACGGACCTCCATGCCTTGCAGGGATGGCGCCTGCTCCACGACGGGCTGCGCGCGATCAGGAGCCATCCCGACCGCGGCGGCCCGCGGGCGCGGTCGCAGCTCGGCATGTGGCAGGCGATCTCGGCCTTGTCCACCGGCGCCGGATCGGGCGCCAGCCACGGCATCGGCTACGCGATCGGCGCCACGTTCGACGTGGCGCATGGCCACACCTCATGCGCGATGCTGCCCGCGGTGCTGCGCTGGAACGCCAGCGTCAACGCGGCACGCCAGCAGCAACTGTCCGCCGCCGTGGGACGCCCGGACGTCCCGGCGGCCGTGCTGATCGCGGAGCTGGTCGCATCCCTCGGATTGCCCGGCAGGCTGCGGGACCTGGGCATCGGCCGCGGCGACTTGCGGGAGATCGCGCGCCGGTCGCTCGGCTACGCGCCGGTGCAGGCCAATCCGCGTCCGATCGCGCGGGAGGCGGACGTGCTGGAGATTCTTGAGCTGGCGCTGTAGCCGGGCTCCGGCGTCGAGGCTTCAGGCCGTATCGCGCGTTCCGGCGGCGCGGGGCTGCGCGTCTCTTCAGGTCGGCCGCCACCGCGATTTCGTGCGCGATTGCGGCGCATCCGGATCCCGCGGGCAACAATGAGGAAGTGGGCGCAACAACGCGAAGGCCGGAATCTCGGACCTCGCCGTCGGCACGTCGCCGCTGCCGTTGGTGGCCGGCAGCGCACTCCCCCGCCGCCACGGATCGACGTACAACAATCACATGCCTCGAGCAATCCGCGTAATCCCTCGCCAAGGTTTGGTTTTCTTCATGTCCTGACACAGAATTTGCGGATTTACAGACCTCCCGGTGCCCGCGA
This sequence comes from Cupriavidus sp. WS, assembly GCF_000395345.1. Lineage (NCBI taxonomy): Bacteria > Pseudomonadati > Pseudomonadota > Betaproteobacteria > Burkholderiales > Burkholderiaceae > Cupriavidus > Cupriavidus sp. WS. Next base: position 42,398 of record NZ_AQPL01000209.1, read on the forward strand.
GTATGGCAGCTAACCGATCGAGCGGTCGGTGCGCGAGGACGGCCCCGCTTCTGGCGATGGCCGTTCTGCCCTACGAACAGCCCGAGTCAGGAGGTATCCATGAGCACTCCCGGAGTCTTCCGGCGGCGCGACTTCTGTCGCTGCCTGCCCGCGTCGCCCGCGTTGGCGGTGCCGGCGATCGGCGCGGCCAGCGACAAGCGCGTGACCTTGCTGAGCTGGGGCGGCACGATCCAGGGCACCTTTGAAAAAGAGGGCTGGGCGGATCGCTTCAGGAATGGGCGGCCATGAATCCGGGCGCCGGCCGCTGGACCACGCTGCTGCGGATCGTGCTGCCGGTTTCGGCGCGCGGAGTGCTCTCGGCCTTCCTCCTCTGCCTGCTGATGTCGTTCTCCGAGGTCACGGTGACCATCTTCATGGCGGGCCCCGGCCGGCAGACGCTGCCGGTGCGCATCTACAACTACCTCACCGATCAGGTCGATCCGACGGTGGCGGCGATTTCTTCGATGATCATTTTCCTGACCATCGCGCTCGTGCCGATCCTGGACAGGCTCGGCGGGCTGCGTGGCTCGAAATGGTCGTTCCCAGCTTCCCAACGATCGAAAGGAGACAGTGAATGGCCGGGACCATTGATATTACCCATGACGGCGGCGTCAGCACCATGACGATCAACCACGCGCCGCTGAACGTATTCTCCGTCGACATGCTGCACGCGATGCTGGACGGCCTGCATGCGCTGGAGGCGCGCGGCGAGACGCGCGCCATCGTGATCCGCGGGGCCGGCACGCGCGCGTTCTCCGCCGGGGCGGACCTGAACGACCAGGCCGGATTCTCGGAGCACGATGCCCGGAACCTGCGCGTCATCGGCCGCCAGGTGGTCGAGCGCATCGAAACCCTGGAGAAGCCGGTGGTCACGGCCGTCGAGGGCTGGTGCATCGGCGGCGGCACCGGCATCGCATGGATCGGGGACATCCGCATCGCTTCGGAAAGCGCGCGTTTCCGCGCGGGGGATGCCTACCTGGGGATCATCCCGACGTGGAGCATCGGCATGGTGCGCCTGGTGCATTTCCTCGGGCGCAACCGCACGCTGGACCTGCTGCTGCTCGGCGAGGACATCGATGCCCGGGCGGCGCTGGAGCTCGGCCTCGTGACCCGGGTCGTGCCGGCGGCGGAATTCGACGGGCAGGTGGCGCGCATCGCGGCGCGGCTCGCAACTGCGGCGCCGATGTCGGTCAAGGCCATCAAGCTCGCCGTGCGCGCGCAGTACCGGGACAACACCGACCGGACCGCGCAGCTGGAAGAAGAGTGGTGCACGCGCATCTGGGCTTCCGAGGACAAGAACGAAGGCATCGCCGCGTTCAAGGAAAAGCGCCAGCCGCGCTTTCGGGGCCAATGATGTCCAGCGCCACCGCATCCCCCCATTTTTCGGCGCCGCCGCGGCTGGACGTGGCGCGCATCGTCGCGCCCCGCTCGGTCGCGGTTCTGGGCGCCTCCGATGACCTGAAGAAGTTCGGCGGCCGCATCATCCACTATGTCACGCGCAACGGCTACCGCGGCCGGGTGGTGCCGGTGAATCCGCGCCGGAGCGAAGTCGCGGGCCTGCCGGCCGTGGCGCGCATCGGTGACGCGGGCCCGGTCGACGTGGCCATCCTGGCGCTGCCCGCGGACATGGTCGAGCCGGCCATCGCCGAGTGCGCGGCGGCCGGCGTCGGCGCGTGCGTGATCGTATCGGCCGGCTTCGCCGAGCTTGGCGCCGAGGGTGAGGCGCGGCAGGCGCGGATCGTGCGCATTGCCCGCGACGCGGGCATGCGCCTGGTCGGCCCCAACTGCATGGGCATCATCAACCCGCACCATCGCATGGCGCTGACCTCCTCGCTGGTCGTGGAGCAGGGCGAACTGGTTCCCGGCAACATCGGCCTGATCAGCCAGAGCGGCGCGCTGATGGTGTCGATGTACGACCGCGCCTGCCGCGAGCAGATCCGCTTCAGCGCCTGCCTGTCGCTGGGCAACCAATGCGACCTGGAGATCTGCGACTTCTTCGAGTACATGATCGACGACCCGGCCACGCGGGTCATCACGATGTACGTCGAGGGCTTCGTGGATACCCGGCGCTTTGCCGAGCTGGCGCGCCGGGCGCAGCGCGCGGGCAAGCCCGTGCTGCTGACCAAGACCGGGCGCACCGCGGCGGGCGCGGAAGCCGCGCGCTCCCACACCGCGAGCCTGGCGGGCAACTACCAGGCGCTGGAAGCGCTGTGCGAGGCCACCGACGTGACCATCGTGGACGATCCCGATGGCATGCTCCAGCTCGCCGCGATCCATGCGCGCTTCGGCCGCTGCCGGGCCGAAGGCGTGGGCCTGATCTCCCCGTCCGGCGGCGCCATCGGGATCGCGGTGGACCGGCTGTCCGACGTGGGCATCCGGCTGGGCAGGCTGGATGCCGCCGCCGGGCAATTGCTGGGCACGGTCATGAATCCCAGCCACGCCTTCAATCCCGTGGACCTGGGCAACCGCACCGCGGAAGACATGGGCCAGCTGCGCACCATCGTGCAGGCCTACAATGCCTCGCCGGACATCGGCGTCCTCTTCGTGATCCTGACCACCTCGCCGCATTTCGAGCAGGTGACGCAGGCGCTGGGGCAGGCGATGGCGCGGGAGGGCGGCAAGCCCGTGCTGTTCGTGGTGACGCCGGGCGGCGTGGCCGACAACTGCCGGATGCTGCTGCAGGACCTGGGCTTGCCGTACGTGGACCGCATGGACGATGCGATCCGCATCCTTCGGCACTACGTCCCCAGGCGCAACGCGCTTCCGGCCAGGAACGTGCTGCAGCGGCCGCCTTCGCTGCCGGCGCCCGATCACCCAGGCCGGATGCTGAGCGCGCATCCCGCCGAGCCGGAAGTGAAGGCGCTGCTGCGCGCCTACGGCGTGCCGCTGGCGGCGGAAAATTTCTGCCGCACGGTGGAGGAAGCCGCCGACGCGGCGCGCGCCATCGGCTTTCCCGTGGTGCTCAAGGCGGTGAGCGCGCAGCTTGTCCACAAGAGCGATATCGGCGCCGTCAAGCTGCGGCTGCAGGACGAAGCCGCCGTGAGGCAGGCCTGGTCGGAGATCGCGCAGGCGCTGGCGAACCACGCGGGCGGCGCCGTCCTGGACGGCTGCCTGGTGGCCGAGATGGTGTCCGCGCAGACCGAGCTGATCGTCGGCGTGATCAACGATGGCCAGTTCGGCCCGATGATCATGGTCGGCTTCGGCGGCATCACCGTGGAACTGGTGCCGGACACGGAGCTGGCCGTCGCGCCGGTGGACGCGGACCAGGCGATGGCGCTGCTGCGGCGCCTGAAGCAGTGGCCGCTGCTCGACGGCTACCGCGGCATGCGCAAGGCCGACGTGCACGCCGTCGCCGACGTCGTCAGCCGCGTGAGCTGGCTGGCCGCGGACCTGCGGGACCACCTGGCCGAGCTCGACGTCAACCCGCTGCTGATCCGCGCGGGGGACGGCCGGCCGGTCGGCGTGGACGCGCGCGCGGCGATGCTCGGCGCCGGCTGAACGCGCGGATCGAGGGGAAGGGACCGGCACGGGCCGCGCGCCGGCCGGCCGCGATACGGCCTTGTCGTTCGTGGCCGGCGGCGCGCGGCTGGCTTGCAATTGCGGCCGGATCGCGCAACGATAGCGCCCATGACATTCCAGGGCGGGTAAAACCGCCTGTTTCGCCGACTGCCGATCCTTCATGCTCTCCAGAATCACGCTACGCCAGCTGGAATACTGTCTCGCCGCGAGCGACTACAACAGCATTGCCGAAGCGGCGGCTCGCATCCATGTGTCGCCTTCGTCCGTTTCGGCGGCGATCGCGCATCTGGAATCCGAGTTCGACGCCCAGCTGTTCGTGCGGCACCACGCCCAGGGCCTGTCGATGACGCCGCTGGGGGAGGAGGTCATCAAGCAGGTGCGCGGCATCCTGGATCAGACCAGCAGCCTGTACGCCATCGTGTCGGACGCGCAGTCCAGCATACGGGGGCCGTTGCGCGTCGGCTGCTTCACGACGCTGGCGGCGATGGTGACGCCGGAGCTGTGCCAGGGCTTCGCGCGGGCCCATCCCCAGGTCCAGGTGACGCACGTGGAGGACCACCAGGAAGGGCTGATCGAGCGGCTGCGCAAGGGCCAGATCGACGTGGCGGTCACGTACGACCTGCAGTTGCCCGGCGCCGACGTCGCCTTCGAGCCGCTGGCCACGCTGCCGCCCCACGTCATCGTCGGCGAGACCTCGCCGCTGGCGCACCAGCGTGTCGTGGCCCTCTCGGACCTGTCGGGCTACCCGATGGTGCTGCTGGACCTGCCCATGAGCCGCGACTATTTCTTCGGCCTGTTCCAGGCCGTGCAGGTGGAGCCGCTGGTGGCCGCGCGCTCCGGCAGCCCGGACGTGGTGCGCTCGCTGGTCGCCAATGGCGTGGGTTATTCGCTGGTGAATGTCCGGCCGCGCATGAGCCACTCGCTCGACGGCAAGCGGGTCGTGAGCCTGCGTCTGGCCGGCCACCACCAGCCGATGTGCCTGGGCATGGCCTGGATTCCGGCGCAACGGCCGCGCCGCGTGCTGGAAGCCTTCATGCAGCGATGCCGGACCTTCATCTCGGACGAGCACGTGCCCGGCATGGTCGCGCCATCGCACTTCATGTGGAACCCGGGCGACGAGCCCTCCACCGGCGAAGCGGCCTGAGGCCCGCGGCCCGGCCGCGCCGGGCCACCCGCCGTCAGGCATCAGGCATCAGGCGTCAGGCGTCAGGCGTCAGGCATCAGGCATCAGGCATCAGGCATCAGGCATCAGGCATCAGGCATCAGGCATCAGGCATCAGGCATCAGGCATCAGGCATCATTCCGGGTGCGGACCAGAATCCGGCCTTTCACCCGCCCGGCCATCAGTTCGTGTGCGGCTTCCACGGCTTCCGACAGCGAGATCTCGTGCGTCAGCTTGTCCAGCAGGGACAGGTCCAAGTCGCGCGCCAGGCGTTCCCACGCGCGCGTGCGCAATGCGAGCGGGGCCATGACGCTGTCGATGCCGGCCAGCGACACGCCGCGCAGGATGAACGGCATGACGGTCGCCGGCAGGTCGGCGCCCTGGGCCAGGCCGCACGCCGCCACCGTGCCGCCGTAGCGCGTCTGCGCCAGCGCATTGGCCAGGGTGTGGCTGCCGACCGGATCGACGACTCCGCTCCAGCGTTCCTTCTGCAAGGGCTTGCCCGGGCCGGACAGGGCCGCCCGGTCCATGATCTCGGCGGCGCCGAGAGCGCGCAGGTAGGCCTCTTCGCCGGCCTTGCCGGTCACGGCAACCACCCGGTGGCCCAGTTTCGACAGCAGCGCCAGCGCAATGGAGCCCACCCCGCCGGTGGCGCCCGTCACGAGGACCTCGCCATCGCCCGGGCGCACGCCGTTTTGCTCCAGCGCCATCACGCACAGCATGGCGGTGTAGCCGGCCGTGCCGATGGCCATCGTCTGCGCCAGCGTCAGCCCGTCGGGCAGGCGCACCAGCCATTCGCCGCGCAGGCGCGCGCGCTGCGCCAGGCAGCCCTTGTGCTTCTCGCCCACGCCAAAGCCGTTGAGCACCACCGCATCCCCGGCGCGCCAGGCGGCATGGCGGCTTTCGCGCACCACGCCCGCGCCGTCGATGCCGGCCACCATCGGCCATGCGCGCACCACGGGCGAGCGGTCGGTGATGGCCAGCGCATCCTTGTAGTTGAGCGTTGAGTACCGGATGTCGACCGTCACGTCGCCATCGGGCAGAAAGCCGTCGTCGACCTGGCGCACGGCGGCCGTGAACCGGTCGTCCTTTTCCAGAACAAGCGCATCGAACATGCATTACCTCCTCGGTGGGTCATTGAAGCTGAAGAATCCGGTCGCCGTGCCGGCTTGGGCGTGCTCGCGGGCGGCTGCCGCGCGCCGCGCCCGGTCACGTCCCGGCCACGATCATATCGGCGCGCCCGCGCGCCTTGCTTCGCTTTTGCCGAGGCCGCGATTCGCCCGTGCCGACGCAGCGGGCGCGGCATTCGCCGCCGGCCGGGGCCGGCCGCGCCGCGTGGGCAAGGGCGTGGCTGGCACAGCTTCCGGGTGTGGCCCGTCGGCGCAGCCGGCCGGGAGCCCCGCGGCGGCGCCCCGCGGCGGGGGCTGCGTTTTCCTGATGCACGTCATCGGCAAATCCAACGCAGCGCGAGCGGATTTTTCGCTGTAATTGGGCCGTGCCTTCCGGTGGCACGGTCCGACGCGCCAACGCCGCCAGCGATGTTGTCAGGCAGCCCATCCGCCGCGTGCCTGCGGCACCGCGCCCATTGATACCGATTACGGAGAAGACGTGACAACGCAGAAAACCATGTTCACCGACACGCTCATCGTCGGTGCCGGCCAGGCCGGCATCGCGATGAGCGAGCACCTGACCAAGCTGGACGTTCCTCACGTCGTGCTCGAGCGCGACCGCATCGCCGAGCGCTGGCGCACCGGGCGCTGGGATTCCCTGGTAGCCAATGGCCCCGCCTGGCACGACCGCTTTCCGGGCCTGGCGTTCGAAGGCCTGGACCCGGACGCCTTCGCGCCGAAGGACACCGTCGCGCGGTACTTCGAGACCTACGCCCGCAAGATCGATGCGCCCGTCCGCACCGGCGTGGAGGTGTTGAGCGCGCGGCGCAACCGCGGCAGGTACGGCTTCACGGTCGAGACGTCGGCCGGCACCTACGAGGCCCAGCGCATCGTGGTCGCGACCGGCCCGTTCCAGCGCCCGGTGATTCCGGCCCTGGCCCAGGGCGACGCCACGGTCATGCAGATCCACTCCGCCGCGTACCGCAACCCCGGGCAGTTGCCCGAGGGCGGCGTCCTGGTGGTCGGAGCCGGCTCGTCCGGCGTCCAGATCGCGGACGAGCTTCAGCGCGCGGGCCGGAAGGTCTATCTCTCCATCGGCCCCCACGACCGGCCCCCGCGCAGCTACCGGGGCCGGGATTTCTGCTGGTGGCTGGGCGTGCTCGGCCAGTGGGATCAGGAGATCGCCCAGCCCGGCCGGGAGCACGTGACCATTGCCGTCAGCGGCACGCATGGCGGGCGCACCATCGATTTCCGCGCGCTGGCGCACCAGGGGATCACGCTGGTCGGCGTCACCAAGGCGCTCCGCGACGGCGTGGTGACGTTCGAGAACGATCTCGCCGGACACGTGGCGCGCGGGGACGCGAGCTACCTCTCCTTGCTGGATGCCGCGGATGCCTACGTCGCCAGCAATGGCCTGGACCTGCCGGAGGAGCCCCAGGCGCGCGGGTCCCTGCCGGACCCGGCCTGCATGACCGATCCCGTGCTCCGGCTCGACTTGGCCCAAGCCGGCGTGGCGTCGATCATCTGGGCGACCGGCTACGCCACGGACTACGGCTGGCTGAAGGCCGATGCCTTCGATGCCGACGGCAAGCCGCGGCATCAGCGGGGCATCTCCAGCGAGCCCGGTGTGTACTTTCTTGGCCTGCCGTGGCTGACGCGGCGGGCCTCGGCCTTCATCTGGGGCGTCTGGCACGACGCCAGGCACATTGCCGACCACATCGTCACGCAACGCAAATACTTGTCGTACCGGGCCGACGCGCAGCGGCGGCCATAAGCGCATTGCCTTCCGCCGTCGACGGCCCGGCAGGAATACCGAATCAGCCAACAGGAGTTTTACCGATGCCCACGCATACGCGCATCCGCATGTTCAACACGAAGGACACCTACCCCAATCAGTCCCTGGACAACGACCTTTGCCAGGCCGTGCGCGCCGGCAACACGGTCTACGTGCGCGGCCAGGTCGGCACGGATTTCGAGGGGCGGCTGACCGGCCTCGGCGACCCGCGCGCCCAGGCTGAACAGGCGATGAAAAACGTCAGGCAGTTGCTCCAGGAAGCGGGGAGCGATCTGTCGCACGTCGTCAAGACCACCACCTATCTGACCGACCCGCGCTACCGCGAGCCCGTGTACCAGGAAGTCGGCAAGTGGCTGAAGGGCGTGTTTCCCATCTCGACGGGTCTGGTGGTGAGCGCCCTGGGCCAGCCGCAGTGGCTGATGGAGATCGACGTGATCGCGGTCATTCCGGACGGCTGGCAGCCGGCCCGGGCCTGA
>NZ_AQPL01000210.1:0-7902 GCF_000395345.1 Cupriavidus sp. WS
CGCGGTCATTCCGGACGGCTGGCAGCCGGCCCGGGCCTGAGGAGCGCGACATGACTTTTTCCATCGTCGGGTTCTGTCCCGAGACCGGCCAGCTTGGCGTCGCCATCAGTTCCTCCAGCATCGCGGTCGGCGCGCGCTGCCCGTGGCTGCGCCCGGGGGTTGGCGCGGTGTCCACGCAGAACATCACGCTGCCGTCGCTGGGGCCGCGGATTCTCGACCTGCTGGCCTCGGGCGCCGCTCCCGCTCCGGCGCTGGCGCAGGCACTCGATGCCGACCCGTGGCGCGAGCACCGCCAGGTCACGGTCATCGACGCGCGCGGCGGCACCGCGTCGTTTACCGGCGCCGAGGCGCTTGGCATTCACCATGCCGTGGCTGGCAAGGATTGCGTCGCGGCGGGCAATCTGCTCGCGCGGGCGGAAGTGATCGCGGCAATGGCCCGGGCCTTCGAGCAGGGTCCGGGGCCGTTGCCTGAGCGCCTGCTGGCCGCGATGCATGCCGCGGTCGCGGCGGGCGGCGAGGCCGGGCCGGTGCATTCCGCGGCGCTGGCGGTGGTGGGCGAGGTCGGTTGGCCGATCGTCGACCTGCGCGTCGACTGGGCCGACGCCGACCCGATCGCGTCACTCGACGCGCTCTGGCGGGCCTACCGGCCCCAGATGCAGGATTACCTAACGCGCGCCCTGAATCCCACGGCCGCGCCAAGCTACGGAGTGCCCGGCGATGAATAACGCAACCAGTCGCGCGCTGCTCGCGCAGTTGATCGCATTCCCGACCGTCAGCCGCGAGTCGAACCTCGCGTTGATCGATTTCGTGAAGGACTACCTCGCGCAAGCCGGCGTGGCATGCGAACTGTTCTTCAATGAGGACCGCACCAAGGCCAATCTGTTCGCCACGATCGGTCCCCGCGACAAGGCGGGCATCGTTCTTTCCGGCCACACGGACGTGGTGCCCGCGGACGGGCAGGCCTGGACCGTGGATCCCTTTTCCCTCACGGAAAGGGACGGCCGCCTCTACGGCCGCGGCACCGCCGACATGAAAGGCTTCATCGCCTCGGTGCTGGCCGCAGTTCCGGCGTTGCTGGCGCAGCCGCTGCGGCTTCCCGTCCACCTCGCGTTTTCCTACGACGAAGAGGTCGGCTGCCGCGGCGTGCGGTCGATGCTGGCCGAGCTGGAGACGCGTTTTCCGCTGCCGGCGATGTGCCTGATCGGCGAGCCGACCTTCATGCGCCCGGTGCTGGGCCACAAGGGAAAGCTGGCCATGCGCTGCCGGGTCAACGGCTTCGCCTGTCATTCGGCGTATGCGCCGTCGGGCGTCAATGCCATCGAGTACGCCGCGCAGCTGATCACGCGCCTGCGCGACATGGGCGTCCGCCTGGCGCGGCCCGAGCACCACGACGACCGCTTCGATCCGCCGTTCTCGACCATCCAGACCGGCACCATTTCCGGCGGCCGCGCGCTCAACATCGTGCCCAGCGAATGCGAGTTCGACTTCGAGGTGCGGGTGCTCCCGGGGTTCGATCCGGAGGTTGTCCGGCATGAGCTGCAGAGCTACGCGGGCAGCGAGCTCGTGCCCGAGATGCGGCGCGTGCACCCGGAGGCGGGCATCGACCTGCAGCCGTTGAGCGCCTACCCCGGCCTGGCGACGGAGCCGGACAGCGAGGCGGCCAGGCTGCTGGCGCTGTTCAGCGGCTCCTCGGATTTCGGCACCGTGGCCTATGGCTCCGAAGGCGGGCTCTTTCTCCGGTCCGGCATTCCCACCGTGATCTGCGGGCCGGGAAGCATGGACCAGGGGCACAAGCCGGACGAGTTCGTGTCCGTGGCGCAGCTCGACCAGTGCGACGCGATGCTGGCGCGCCTCGTCGCCTACATGCGGGAGCCGGCCATGCCGGCCGGCGGCGACCCGCGCCCGTAACCCTTTCCGATCGGCAGGAGGAGCAATATGAATGGCGCGGAGGCACTGGCGCACACACTCGTGGATGCCGGGGTGGATGTCCTGTTTGCCAACCCCGGAACATCCGAGATGCATTTCGTGGCGGCGCTGGACCGGGTCGCCGGAATGCGCTGTGTATTGACGCTGTTCGAAGGGGTGGCAACCGGCGCGGCGGATGGTTATTTCCGGATTGCCCGGCGCCCCGCGGGCACGCTGTTGCACCTGGGGCCGGGCCTGGCCAACGGGCTGGCGAACCTGCACAACGCCAGGAAAGCGCATTCGGGCATCGTGAACGTGGTGGGCGACCATGCCACGGCCCACCTGGCCCTGGATGCGCCATTGACGTCCGATCTTGCCGCGGTGGCCCGCTCGATGTCGCACTGGGTCGGCACGGTGCCCGCGGCGGCAGAGATGGCGCGGATGGGCCGGGCGGCGGTGGCGGCGGCGCAGTCGCGTCCCGGGCAGGTCGCGACCTTGATCCTGCCGGCGGACAAGGCCTGGTCCGAATTCGACGGCGAGGCGCCGGCGCTGGGTCCGGTCGGCCCGGCCGCGCTGGAAGCCGTTGCCCCGGACACGGTGGAGCAGGCGGCGGCCCTGCTGCGCGAGCACGGCGCCTCGACGCTGCTGCTGCTGGGTGGCCCCGCGGTGCGCGGCGATGCCCTGCAATGGGCCGGGCGCATCGCGGCCGCGACCGGCTGCGCCGTGATGAGCGAGCTGTACGCCGAATGCATCGAAAGAGGCGCCGGGCGCGTGGCCTTGCCCCGGTTGCCGTACGCCGTGGATGCGGCCATGTCGATCCTGCGCCGGTTCCGGCGGATCGTCCTCGTCGGGGCGGCGGCGCCCGTGGCGTTTTTCGCGTACCCGGACAAGCCCGGGCGGCTGACCGCGCCGGATACGGAAATCCTGGCGCTGGCCCGGCGGGGCAACAATATGGAAGACGCGCTACGCCGGCTGTGCGAGGCGCTCGACGCGGTATACGTGCCATACCTTGCCTGTGAACTGCCGTCGCCTTCGGTCTTGCCCGCGGAGACGGACGCGCTGAATTCGGACACCATTGGCGCACTGCTTTCGACCCTGATTCCGGAGCATGCGATCGTCGTCGACGAGGCGGTCACGACGGGGCGGGGCTTCGACGCCGCCACCCGAAACGCGGCGCCGCACGACTGGCTGACGATCATGGGCGGGTCGATCGGATATGGCTTGCCCGCGGCCGTCGGCGCCGCGATGGCGGCGCCGGATCGCAAGGTCATCGCGCTCGAAGGCGACGGCAGCGCGATGTACACCCTGCAGGCGTTGTGGACGATGGCCCGCGAGCAACTGGACGTCACGGTCATCGTGTTCGCCAATCGGCGCTACCAGATACTGGAAGGCGAATTCTCACGGATCGGGGCAGGGGTGCCGGGCAAGCGCGCCGCCGGCATGCTGACCATCGGCGGCCCCGATCTGCAATGGGTCGCTCTGGCCGCGGGGCATGGCGTTCCCGCGTGTCGCGCGGCCAACGTGGCGGAGCTGAGGAAGGCGATCCGGCATGCGCTGGCGTCGGGCGGCCCCAGTCTCATCGAAGTGTTGTGCTGACGGAAGAAGCATCAGGTCGGAAAATCATAAAGACAAATAGCCGTTCTTGTGGCGGTTCCGGATTGGTCCATCGACGATGGGGAAGTGGAATTCTCATATAACCATGCCAAGGCAGAAATAGGAGGAAGATCATGTACGGAAGAGACAACGAGAAAAAACACGGCATCTCGCGCAGGGTTCTGGCTTCGCTGTGTGCATCGCTGCTATTGACGGCAGCGGCGCAGGCGGCAATCGCATCCGACGGAAAATGGCCCGGCCAGAAGCCCGTGACGCTGGTGGTCGGCTATCCGCCCAGCGGCGGCGCCGACACCGTGGCCAGGCTGCTGGCCGAGCGGCTGAGCAAGAAGTACAAGCAGCGCTTCATCGTGGAGAACCGTCCCGGCGCGGGCGGCACGATCGCCGCCACGCACGTGGCCAAGTCTCCCGCGGACGGATACACGCTGCTGGCCTCCGCTTCGTCGGAACTGACGGTGGTTCCCACGGTGCGGCGGAACCTGCAATATGACCCGGCCAGGGATTTCGAGCCGATCGCGATCACCAGCCAGACAACCTACCTGCTGGTGGCGTCGCCGTCGTTCGCGCCCAATACGCTTCAGGAACTGGTGGCCTACGCGAAGGCCAATCCGGGGAAGGTCAGCTATGGATCATATGGCCAGAATACGTTCACGCACCTGACCGGAGAGTTTCTGCAATTGCTCACCGGCACCAGGCTGCTGCACGTGCCGTACAAAGGCAGCGCGGACCTGATTCCCGCGCTGATAGGCAATCAGATCGACCTTTCGTTCAACTCGCCCGCCGAGGTCCTCGGCCAGATCCAGGCGGGACGCATCAAGGCGCTCGCCGTGACGGCGCCGGAACGCCTCAAGGCATTGCCCGCGATTCCGACCAGCGCCGAAGGCGGTTATCCCGATTTCGTCGCGCGCGGCTGGAATGGCCTGATGGCGCCCAAGGGCACGCCCGCGGCCGTTCTGGACGACCTGAATGCGTCCGTCAACGAGATCATGCGTTCCCCGGACATGGAGCAGGAACTGCAGTCGAGAGGCATCGAGCCGGGCGGAGGCACGCGCGAGGCGGTGCGAAGCCGGATTCGCGACGAACTCAAGCGCTGGCGCGATGTCGTCCAGAAGGTCGGGCTGCCGCTGTCCGACTGACGTCGCGTATTGCCGCCGGACAGGTCCGGGCCACTCCCTGGCGTGGCCTGGATGCCGTGGAGGGTTTGGCGGCTTGATTTGCAGCCTGCGAGCGCAGGCTCAGGGAAGGGCGGGGCCTGTTATTGCCTGCAAGGTTTCAGGTTTCGCAGCCGTTGCGCCATCGCGTGCCGCTGGCGCGGTTGAGGCCGGTTGAAACCCGGAAACGGCTTTTCGGGAAAGCTGTAAAAACTGACAGGTAGCGTTGCCATCCCCATCCCGGAATGAGGTGTTCCGCTCACGTGAAGCGACGTCCGGCGTTATAATCCCCGTGTGCGATGGGTACTTCACATTGCACTCCAATGTCGTCATCGAGGTTTAAAGTTTTTTGTGTGGCAGACCGTAATACGGTCGTCACGCGATGAAGCCGTCATGGATGGGCCGATGTATTCGTTTGAGGTGCTGTTTGCGGCGAATTCGCAAGAAGAGGTTGGTGCATTTCTGCATCGCCCCCTCGGCAATCTGGGATTCGGCTATTTCTTTTATTTGCCGCTGATCGTGTCGGCGGATACCAGTCAGTTCTTCGAGAGTGACGAAATCGTGGTGCCACCCGAGCATCTCGGCGCCAAGCGCATTGTCAATGCCTATCCCGATTCGTGGGTGCTCCGTTACCAGGAAGCCGGGCACGTCGCGGTCGACCCCATCGTGAAATCGGCCACCAGCGGCAACCTGCCGATCCACTGGGATGTGGTCGAACGGCAGACCGGAGCGCATCGCGTGCCCGACGAAGCGCGCGAGCACGGGCTGCTGTCGGGTATCACGATTCCGATCAGCAGTTTCGACGGCAATCGCGCGCTGTTCAGCGCGGCGTCCGATACGGTGCCGGACAAGTCCAGGAGGCACGCGGAAATGCTCTCGAATCAGGTGCTGCTGACCGCGATCTACCTGCACGAGGCGTTGCTCAAGCTCGACGCGCCGCCTGCCGACGCCGCTACGCCAAAGCTGACGCCACGCGAGAAGGTTTGCCTGCAATGGGCGGGCTTGGGCAAGACGTCGTGGGAAATCTTGCAGATCCTCAGCATTGCCGAGCGGACGGTGGTTTTCCATATCGGCAACGCAACGCGCAAGCTTAGGGCAACCAACCACAGGCAGGCGGTGGTGCGGGCTGTGCGCCGGCGCATTATCTCCATCTGACGAATTCAGCATTCGAACCGGTGTCGCCTCTGCTTCCAGGCGATACCGAATTAGACGGCCGGACCACCGCGTTCTTGGGGTTCTGTCTCAGGCCCGTTTCCGTGTAGCTATAATTCCCCGAAATGAATATTGCTGAGAGGTCTACGTGCGAATCCGGATCTGGTCGTTGCTGGTGCGTTGATAGATCGGGGCCAGGAACTCGAGGACGCTTTCGATCTTGTGGTCTTTCTGTCTGTTCCGACTGAGATTCGGCCGGCTCGCTCTAGATTGTAGGAAGAGCTTCAGTTCGGTTTGGCCAATCCGAAGCTCCTTGCGCAGGCGGAGCAATATAACGAGGGTACGGCGGAAGGGTGGGTGCAGTCATGAGTTGCATCGGAGTTGGCTCAAAAGTCGAGCATATTCGGTCCTGCGCTTGAGAGGGGGCTGTAGGGGGCAGGTTGTAGACCTTTGATGCGAGTAAGTCGATTGCGTCGCGATCGGGAGATCGAGCCTAAGGGTGAGATATTTTCGTTGCATCCACTTCAGACCAGAAACGATGAGGCTATGAGCATGTCGCCTGAGGAGATCATGAGTGAATGGCTGGCGGACCTCAAGGGGGCCATCTTGGCACTTGAGGCCACTGGTGTCACCGGTTTTGAGGGATTCGTTCGGGTCACCCTTACTGCATTAACGGGTATTCCCTTTCGATTGGCTGCAAGTGGCTTACAGGGAGGAATGGACGGTGACGCAGCGTTGCGAAGTGACGCCGTGAGCTTCGAGGCAAAACGATATTCTGGGAATATTCAACGAAATGAGATTCTAGCAAAAATCGCCGACCTCGCTCGCAAAAGAGGCGCTCCGGATCGACTTTGGGTTCTTGGGGCAACAACTGAAATAAACGCTCAACTAGCGACCGCCGTACGAGAGGTAGGAGAGCAAAATGCAATCTCCACTCTCATCCTCGATTGGACCGTTGATCTCCTACCTCTCTTGGCCGTAGCCGTCGTGGCTGCCGGCAATCCTGCGATAGCTTTCCTAGTCGCGCATTGTGACCCGAAACCTGACCGAGAGAAATTAAATAAAACGTTCAGATATATTCGAGAACACCCCAATTTCGACGGTCTGCTGAAAAAGCTCCAGTCGAATCTGAACGTTTCGTCCTTAGCAGTGGCTCGTTCCATAGTGATAAACATGGCCTGGCGGGCGGCTTCTTTTGGGTCCGAAAATATAGCTCGCGAACGGCTGGGGCAAGCATTGGCGATAGGTGCTCAACTTGAGTTGCCGCCATTGCGCACTACCGAGCGGGATATGGTGAAGATAGGCTTGACACTTGGCCAAAGCATTGTCCTTTCTGGGGGCGAGGGGCACGGTAAGTCATGGCTCGCCGCGCAGATCTGCTGCGATCATGAAGGCATTGCCCTCTTCGCGAGCGCGGAACAGTTTGGTGGTGCCTCTCAGGAGAACCTTGACGAGTATCTCGTTGAACTTTTGATTAAACAGACCGGCGATGTGTCGGATGAAGCAATTAGGCTGAGATGGCGCCATAGACTTGCTGCTTGGCGGAGTCAACCGCCAGCATCCTCTTTGCTTGTCATTGTGGATGGTATCAATCAGCGACAGGATTTTCGATGGGACCGAATCCTCAACGGTCTGCAGCAGAGATTGCAGGCTATCGGAGGATCTCTGATCGTGACGGTGCGCCCGCAGTTCTGGCAAAAGACCGTTGCTCCTGGTCTCACCTTCAAGCCAACGCAGATCGACGTGCCGGAATGGTCGCCGGGTGAGCGTGATCAACTGCTGGTGCATTATGGCGTTAGCCTTGAATGGCTCGACAGTGCCACACTTCAAACTCTTCGCAATCCACGCCTGCTCGGGGTCGCAGTTGCCACCTTGCCTCATCGGGACTCAATAGCTTGGAAAGGGCTGACGACTGACAGAATTCTCATGGAGCATCTTCGGGCTTCGCAGCGAGAGAACTTCGAAGAGGAGACGCTGCTCGCCCTGACCGAGCGCCTCAGCACTCATGCAAGGAAAGTGTTGGAGCGAGTACGCGCTTCGTTAAACGAACCACCGCAAAATTTGAACCTGTCAGATTTTTTGT
>NZ_AQPL01000211.1:0-37115 GCF_000395345.1 Cupriavidus sp. WS
TGCGGAAACTGTCGCCGGCATTGAGCTCGAAGAAGTGCTCGCCGATCCAGACGTCGAGCCGTCCCTTCACGAGATAGCCCTCTTCCTCCGTATCGCGCAGGCTCGGCTCCAGCAGCATCGCTCCCGGCTCGAACGTGCTGAGGAACGTCTCGAACGAACCGCCGATGTTCGGCGACAGCAGTTCTTCGACAAGGCCGTCCGTGACGGTGCCCAGCCGCCGCCGCGAGCCGGCGCGCTGGACCCGCCCCACTTCCGCGGCCGGCTTCGATTCGCTCACGAAGAACCAGCCGAGCGGCACCCCCAGCGTCAGCGCCACCCGCTTGAGGTCCGAGATGGACATTTCGGCGCGCCCTCTTTCCAGCTGGCTCATGAAGCTCGTCGAGCGGCCCGCCGCTCCGGCGAGGTCCGCCAGGGTCTTCCCCCTGGCCTTGCGCAGCTTGCGAATCTCCGCGCCCAGCGCAGCGGTATCCAGCACGGGCCCGTCGGCCTGTTCAACGACATTCATGGCTTGCGGATGTTCTGGCATGGTTCGTTCGAGCCCCACGGAGAGAGCCACCCTGAATTTTTCCATTTTTTCGGATGGAAAAATTCTACTCCATTTTTTTACCCACAAAGATTCCTGGCACCTTCCCGGCGTCTGCCCGCTCGATTCGCGCCCGGCCGCCAGGCCTCGCCTTGTTCACATTCGCCGGATCACAAGGCGCCGTGCGCCAGCAGATATTCGTCGAACTCGGCGGCAAAGGCGTAGGCCAGCTTCGACATCGGCCGGTCGTGCGGATGGAAGACCGCGAAGTGATAGGCCAGCGGCGGCGAGAACGGGCGCACGAGCAGCGCATCCGATTTCATGTCCTCGGCGCTGATCGGGTCCACCAGCGCGACGCCGACGCCGCGCGCCGCGAGCGAGATCGCGCTGGCGAAGTAGTCGCACTCGGCGACGATGCGCAGGTGCGCGCCCGCCTCGTCGAACACCTTGCTGGCGCCCAGCTGGGCGGCATGGCCCCGGAACATGCCGATGAAGGGCGTGCCGTCGAGCAGGCGCGGGGTGAGCACGGGATGCTTCGCCAGCGGATTGTCACGGTGCAGCACCGCCACGAACGACATCTGGTAGCGATTGACGGCGACCAGCGGATGCTCGACCGGCAGCTCGGCCACGGCGAGGTCGAACGCGCGCGAGGGGATGAGGTCGCGCACGCCCTGCGACTGGCGCGAGATCAGCTTGACCGTGACGCCCGGCCGCGTCGCCACGAAGCGCGCGATGACCGGAGGCAGCCAGGAAATGCTCGGCCCCGGGTGGCTGGCGATGGTGAGCGAGCCGGCCCGGGTTTCGTGGATGTCGTGCGCCGTGCGCGACAGCTGGGCGTGCCGGTCCAGCACCTCGGCGACCTCCCCGACCAGCGCGATGGCTTCGGCCGTCGGCGTCAGCCGGCGGTGCTCGCGAACGAACAGCGCATAGCCCACGGCCTCTTCGAGTTTGTTGAGCAGGGTGCTGACGGCGGGCTGGCTGATGCCCAGAACCTGTGCGGCAAGGGTGGCGGAGCCGCGCTCCATGACGGTGCGAAAGACCTCAAGCTGCCTGATTTCGAGCATATCCATATGAATCGATTATGGATTGAAAACCCAGCAAAATCAATGGATCGAAAAACACGGCGCGGCGAGGATGGCATGCAGATTGCAAGGTAGATTCAACTTCAATATGTGAGCCGTGATGACGTCCGACGCAGATCTCCCCAACCTCCTCATGTCGGCCCGCGGCGTCGTCAAGACGTTTCCCGGCGGCAAGCCGGTGCTGCATGGCATCGACTTTTCCGTGGCCCGCGGCGAAGTCGTTTCGCTGATCGGCCCCAGCGGCTCCGGCAAGACGACCCTGCTGCGCTGCCTGGCGATGCTCGAGACGCTGACCGAAGGCGAGGTGTTCGTCGAAGGCCAGCGCGTCGCCTGCCCCAAACCCGGCCGCGACATCGCCCGGGCCGCCAGGGCGGTGCGGGCCGACGTCGGCATGGTGTTCCAGCAGTTCAACCTGTGGCCGCACCTGTCGGTGATGGAAAACGTCATCGAGGCACTGATCCGCGTGCGCCGCATGGACCGCGACGCCGCCGTGAAAAAGGCCGAGCCGCTGCTCGACAAGGTCGGCCTGCTGGGCAAGCGCGACGACTACCCCAGGCGCCTGTCCGGCGGCCAGCAGCAGCGCGTGGCCATCGCCCGCGCGCTGGCCATGACGCCCAAGATCCTGCTGTTCGACGAGCCCACCTCCGCGCTCGACCCCGAGCTGCGCCAGGAGGTGCTGCTGGTGATGCGCGAGCTGGCCCGCGAGGGCATGACCATGCTGGTGGTCACCCATGAGATGGGCTTCGCCAGCGACGTCTGCTCGCGCGTGGTCTTCATGGATGCCGGGCGCATCGTCGAAGACGCGCCACCGGGCCAGTTCTTTTCCGCGCCCGCCACCGAGCGCGCCCGCAGGTTCCTCAGCCAGCTTTCCTCCTGAATTCTTCCTCCCGAATTTCCTCCCGAATTTCTTCCCGAAAAGGCTTCGCCATGTCCATCTCCTCCCCAGTCTCCTTCCTGCGCAAGACGGCCCTCGTGCTGCTGGCGGGCGCCGCCGCGCTGTCCGCCGCGCCGGCGTCGGCCCAGCAAACGCAGTCGCGCCTGTTCGAGATCACCAAGAGCAGGAAGCTTCCCGTGTGCATCTACCCGCTGTACTACGCCATCTCCTTTCGCGACACGAAGACCAACGCGCTGACCGGGCTGGACATCGACATGGCCAGGGAGCTGGGCAAGGAGCTCGGCGCCGAGGTCGAGTTCGTCGAGTCCGGCTTCGGCACCTTCATCGCCGACCTGCAATCCAACAAATGCGCGATCGGCATGTTCGCGCTCGGCGTGACCACCAAGCGCGCGCAGGCGGTCGAGTTCAGCAAGCCCTACATGAACGCGTCGGTCTACGGCGTGGTGCGCAAGGGCGGCAAGGTCAAGACCTGGGCCGACATCGACAAGCCCGGCGTCAAGGTGGCGGTCCTCCTGGGCAGCTACATCGAGACCTACATGAAGGGGTACCTGAAGAAGGCCACCATCGTCTCCATCCAGCCGCCGGCGACCCGCGAGGCCGAGCTGTCGGCCAACCGCGCCGACGTGATCCTGGTGGACTACCCGACGGTCCTGCGCGTGAAGCAGGAGTTCGACTGGGCCCAGAGCGTGGAGCCGCCGAAAAAGCTGGCTCCGACCCCGGTCGCCTATGCCATTCCCCAGGGCGACCAGATCTGGCTGAACTTCGTCAACCAGTTCATCGACATCACCAAGATGGACGGGCGGCTGGCGGCCATCGCCAGGAAGTACCAGCTCGACGGCAACGTCGCGCCCTGAGGCAAGCCGGCCATGCACTACGCATTCCGCTGGGATGTCATCCCCAACAACCTGGACTTCCTGCTCTCCGGCCTCGGCCAGACGCTGCT
Source organism: Cupriavidus sp. WS (assembly GCF_000395345.1). Lineage (NCBI taxonomy): Bacteria > Pseudomonadati > Pseudomonadota > Betaproteobacteria > Burkholderiales > Burkholderiaceae > Cupriavidus > Cupriavidus sp. WS. The sequence goes on from NZ_AQPL01000211.1 coordinate 3,444, forward strand.
GATCTGCGCGTGCACGCTGCTCGCCTCCATCTTCGGCGGGCTGGCCATCGCGCTGCTGGACATGTCGCGCCACCGCGCCCTGCGCTGGTTCGGCATGGGCTTTGGCGAGGTCATCCGCAACACGCCGATCCTGGTGCAGATCCTGTGGGTGTACTACGTGCTGCCGATGGTGTTCGACATCTCCATCGACGCCCTGCCGGCCGCCATCATCGCGCTCTCGGTCTACTCCTCGGCGTTCCTGTCGGAGGCGTACCGGGCCGGCATCCAGGCGGTGCCACCGGGCCAGCGGGAGTCGGCGCTCGTGCTGGGCATGAGCCCCTGGCACACCTTCCACCGCATCGTGCTGCCGCAGGCGGTGCGGCTGACCCTGCCGGCCATCGCGGCCAACTTCGTGCAGCTCATCAAGTACTCGTCGCTGGCCTCGGTGATCTCGGTCAGCGAGATCACGCGGCGGGGCATGGAGCTGTCCGCCACCGCCTTCCGGCCGCTGGAGATCTTCACCTTCATCGCCGTCGTCTATTTCGTCATCTGCTGGCCGCTGGCCATGGCCATCCGGCTCTGGGAACGGCGCCTCGCGCATCAATGAACATGCAAAATCAATCGGAAATCCAGGCTGCCCAAGCGCTGGAGAGCGAACTGCTCGCTGCCGTCGCGGCGCGCCGGGACCTGCTGGTCGACATGACCCGCGCGCTGGTGGCGGCGGCGTCGCCCAATCCCCCGGGCGACGTGTCCGCCGCGGCGCACGCGGCCTTCGGCCTGCTGAGCGCGATCCCGGGCGTGGCGATCTCGCGCCACGAGACCGCGCCCGGCATCGTCAACCTGGTGGCCCGCATCGACAGCGGCAAGCCCGGGCGCCGGCTGGTGTTCAACGGGCACCTGGACACCTTCCCCATCGGCGAGGACCTCGGCTGGACCGTCCCGCCGCTGGGCGGCGTGGTGCGCGACGGGTGCCTGTACGGCCGCGGCGTGTCGGACATGAAGGCCGGCATCGCCGCGTCCATCGCCGCCGCCACGGTGCTGGCCGAGCGCCGCGGCGACTGGTGCGGCGAGGCCGTCGTGACCCTCGCCGGCGACGAGGAAAGCATGGGCGTCCTCGGCACGCAGTGGCTGCTGGACAACGTGCCCGAAGGCCGCGGCGACGTCATGGTCAGCGGCGACGTGGGCTCCCCGCTGGTGGTTCGCTTCGGCGAAAAGGGCCTGTTCTGGATCGAGATCAGCGCCACCGGCGAGCCGGCCCACGGCGCCCACGTGCACAAGGGCGTCAATGCCATCGACCGGCTGCGCGTCGCGCTGGACGCGGTCAAGCGGCTGGAGTCGCTGGCCGTCGACGCGCCCGCCGAGATCGGGGCGGCCATCGCGGTGGCGGCCCCCGTGTCCGAGCCGATGTCGGGGGCCGGCGAGAGCGAGGTGCTGCAGCGTGTCACCGTGAACATCGGCACCATCGACGGCGGCGTCTCGCCCAACCTCGTGCCCACGCTGGCCCGGGCCCAGGGAGACATCCGCCTGCCGGTCGGCGTCAGCACGCGGCAGGTCATCGAATGCCTGGACCAGTGGCTGGGTCCGATGGCAGGCGTCAGCTGGAAGGTGGTCCAGCGCTACGAGCCGAGCTTCACTTCACCGGACCACGAAATCGTCCGGCGCGCCTTGTCGGCATCCGCGCGGGTGACGGGCGGCGCGCCGGTGGCCAACATGCGCGTGGGCGCCTCGGATGCGCGCCTGTACCGCGCGGCCGGCGTGCCGACCGTCGTGCTGGGCTGCACGCCGCATGGCATGGGCGGGCCCGACGAGCACGTCTACATCGACGAGCTGGTGAGCGTCGCGCAGATCCACACGCTGATCGCGTTCGGCTACCTGGGCCAGGCCGCCGCGGCATAGCCGCTGCCGCGGCCGGGGGCGGCACGAACCGCGGTCCCCGCTACTGCGGCGCCAGCGGCACCAGCTCCACCCGCTCCCGGCTCTCCTTCTCCACCGCCTTGCGCGAATAGACCAGCGGGAAATACTCGCCCCTGGCCCACAGCGGCGCGAGGTCGCGGTAGTGCGGGCTGGCCGGGTTGCCCGACTGGCCCGGCGTGTTGATCACGCGCGAGGCGTCCCAGTTGCCCACGTCCAGCACCATGCGGAACGACGCGCCGGCGGTGAGCTGGAAATCGCTGTTGCGATAGCTGGTGTTCATCGGCGTGAAGGACGAGCCGCCGATGGGGCCGGCGTTGACGTCGTAGCGCTGGCGCGCGGCCGCGTCGAGGATCGGGTGCAGCGGGTGGTCGAACACGGCGGCGTGCAGCTTGCCCCATTGCCAGGCCCTGGGGTCGGGGCCGAGCTTGCGCTCCACCTCGGTCATGGCGCTCTTGAGCGAGCTCACGATGGCCTCGTTGCGGCGCTCCAGCGGCATCCACGGCTCGGGCCGCTCCAGCACCGCCAGCACGCGGCTGGCGTCGCCGTAGCCGGCCAGGCGCGCGCCGTCCGGCGAGAGCGCCGCGCGCACCACGGCCGGGCGCAGGTACTTGCTGAACCACACCTCGAACAGCGCCGCCGGCGCGCTGTCGGCGCGTTCGTTGCCGTCCCAGCCGCGCAGCAGGTCGAGGCCGCGCTGCGCCTGCGCGTCGTCGCTGCGCACGTTGGCCAGCACGGCCACCGCGCGCAGCGCGGGCAGCGAGACGGTGTCGTTCTGCCAGGCCATGCTGTCGGCCAGCGACGAATGCGCGTTGGCCGCGACCAGGCTCTTGAGCCGGCGCGCGCGCGCGGTGTCGCTCCACTCGTAGCCGATGCCAAGCCGGGCGGCGGGATGCCTGGGCGGGATGTTGTTCTCGTTGGCCGTCACCACGTAGCCCGCGCTCGGGTTGAAGGCCCACGGCAGCTCGTCCATGTTGCGGTAGCCGGCCCATTCGTAGCGGCCGTCGCCGGGCACCGGCATGAGGCCGTCCCAGTTCGGGCGGATCGGCGTCAGGCCGCCGGGCAGCCAGCCGATGTTGCCGTCGCGGTCGGCGTAGACCTGGTTCTCGCCGGGCGCGCCCCAGCGGTTCATGGCGGCGCGGAACTGGTCCCAGTTCTGCGCGCGCATGTAGTCCATCGAGCCGAAGTACGGCGCCATGCCGAAGTCCAGCCACGCGGCGCGCAGCACGTAGGCGCGGCCGCTCTTGGCGTCGGCGTACAGCACCGGGCCGTGGCGGGTGAAGTCGATGCCGACCTTGCGCGGCGCGGCCTCGCCCTTGACGGCGATGTCCTCGGTCACGGTCTCCATCGGCTCCCAGCGGCCGCGGTAGCGGTACTCGCGCGGCTGCGCCGGGTTGGTCTCGTAGACGTAGAGGTCTTCCTGGTCCATGTAGAACCGCGTCAGGCCGAAGCCCACGGTGTCGTTGTGGCCGATCGAGATGCCAGGCAGGAACGGCTCGCCGGCGCCGATCACGGACAGGCCGGGCGCGTTCAGGTGGCTGATGTAGCGCAGGCTCGGCGCGCCCTGCGCGCGGTGCGGGTCGTTGGCCAGGATCGGGCGGCCGGTGGCGGTGCGCGCGCCAGCGATGACCCAGTTGTTGGAGCCGAGGCTGCGCGCGGTGTCGCTGTTGCCGTCGAGCACCGCGTAGAGCGCCTCGTGCGGGATGTCGCCGGCCGCGGCCGAGGTCCACCACTCCTTGGGAAAGCGCGGCGCGGCGGTGGCCAGGTCGTAGGCGCGGCGCAGCTCGGCCACCGGCAGCGCGCACGGGTCCAGGCCCTCGGGCAGCCGGGGCGTGACCGGCGGGTCCAGCTCGCGGCGCACCCAGTCGGCGCGCACCGCGTCGGGCTTCACGTGGCAGTAGATCTGCGCGCGGTCGATCTCGCCGGTGAAGTTGAGCGTGAGGCCGTGGTGGCGGATGCGCACGATGTCCTCGGCGCGCCAGCGCGCGGGCTTGTAGTTGAGGATGCGGAATTCGGGCGGCAGCAGCTCGGGGCGCGCCTCGGTCTGCGCCACGAAGGCGTTCACGCCGGCCACGAAGGCCTCGGCCACGCGCTTGGCGTCGGAGCCGTAGGCCAGCCACTCGCGGTACATGTCGCCGCGGAACAGCACCGCGCGCGCCATGCGGTCGCCTTCCACGTAGGCCGCGCCGAAGTCCCTGGCCATCTCGCCCAGGCCGCGCTTGCGCCACAGGTCGATCTGCCAGAGGCGGTCGCGCGCGGCCATGAAGCCCTGCACGTAGAAGGCGTCGTACAGCGTGCCCGCGTAGATGTGCGGCACGCCCCAGCGGTCGATCAGGATGCTGGCCGGCTTCTCCAGCCCGGCCACCTGGTAGCGCTCGGTGCCGGATGCCGCGGCCGCGTTGTTGGCCGCCGCCGGCACGGCCTGCGCGGCGCCGGCGCCCAGGACGGCACTCAGGCCAAGGACGGCGGCAAGGCGGCGGGCACGGCGGACCATCTGGAATCTCCTCGGAATGGCGGGAACTGCATGCGGGGCGGCGCGCCCGGCGCGCGGCGAAATGTCGCCAAGGATAGCGGAAGACGGCACGCGCGGGCGAAATCCGGCGCGGTGCCGGGCCCGCGCGGCAGGCCCCGGCGGGCCTTGCGCGCGGCTTGTGCGCGGCTTGTGCGCGATGTTTTATCCCGCAAAACTTTGATGCAGCGCAGAATGACGCCCCGCGTCCGGGCGTCTATAACCTGGGAACCGGTTTCACTCCCCGAAACTACCCATCCCGGAGCCTGCGCGTGACGGTCCCCACGACCTCCCTCCAGAAAGCCTGCAAGCTGCTGCGCGCGCTGTCCGACCCGCGCAATACGCGGCTGACCGATCTCGCCGCGGTCACGGGCGTGGACAAGGCTTCGGCGCTGCGCCTGCTGGACACGCTGGCGGCGGAGGGTTTCATCGCGCGCGACGCCGACACCAAGGCATTCTCGCTCGGCCCCGAATGGCTGGCGCTGCGCGCGGCCAGCGTGCGCCGCATCGACCCGCGCGCCGCCGCGCGGCCCGCGCTGATCCGGCTGGCGCAGGCGTTCGAGGACACCGCCATCCTGTCGGTGCCGAGCGGCTGCGAGTCGGTCTGCCTGGAGCTGCGCCCGGGCACCTTCCCGATCCGCGCCAACTATCTCGACGTGGGCAGCCGCCGTCCGCTCGGCGTGGGCGCCGGCAGCCTGGCGCTGCTGGCGGCGCTGCCCGATGCCGAGGTGGAAGCCACCGTGCGCGCCATCGCGCCGGCGCTGCGGCGCTATCCGCGCATCGACGGCGCGCTGCTGCTGCGCGAGGTGCAGGCCACGCGCGCGCGCGGCTACGCGGTGCTGCTCGACGTGGTGGTGGAGCGCATGGGCGGCATCGCCATCGCGCTGCCCGGCCCGGACGGCTACCCGCTCGGCGCCATCAGCATCGCCGCGCTCAACGAGCGCATCACCGAACGCGAGCCGGCGCTGGCGCGCGCGCTGCGGCGCGAGGCCGAGGCCGTGTGCGCGGCCTGGCTGCCGGCGGCGCAGGGCGGCCCGGCCGGATCATCCACCGCGCGGCGGCCACGCAAGGCCGGCGCCGCGCGCGTCCAACCACAACCGGAGGCATAGCGCATGCGCTGGAAACAACGACCGCAGGGATCCAACTGGGGCGATTTCGGGCCCGACGACCAGCTTGGCCGCGTCAACCTGATCGGCCCCGAGCAGGTCCGCAAGGGCGCGCTCGAGGTGCAGGCCGGGTTGTCGTTCTGCCTGTCGCTGCCGCTCGACTACCCGGGCGGCAACAAGCTCAACCCGCGCCGCCACCCGCCGGTGCTGCGCCCGACCTTCCGCGACGACATCCCCTACGTGAACTTCCCGCTGGCCAAGGTCGATGCCGCCGCCACCGACGTCATCAGCGACGACCAGGTGCTGCTGTCGCTGCAATACTCCACGCAGTGGGACTCGCTCGCGCACGTGGGCGCGCTGTTCGACGCCGACGGCGACGGCCGCGCCGAGCGCGTCTACTACAACGGCTATCGCGCCAACGAGCACATCGTCGGCCCGGTGGACTACGCCGAGGACGACCATTTCGCCGCGCACGCCTGCGGCCACGAGCACAGCGAGGCGCGCGCGCTCGGCATCGAGAACTTCGCCGTGAAGGGCATGCAGGGCCGCGGCGCGCTGGCGGACCTGGCGCACCACTACGGGCTGGACTTCCGCAACGTCGGCTACGACGACCTGATGCGCGTGCTCGAAGCCGACCGCGTGGAGGTGGAGCGCGGCGACATGCTGCTGCTGCGCACCGGCTTCGCCGAGGTGGTGCTGTCGATGCGGCGCGAGCCCGACGAGAACGTGCTGCACCACGCCTGCTGCGCGCTCGACGGCCGCGACAACCGCCTGCTGAACTGGATCACCGATTCCGGCATCGCCGCGCTGATCGCCGACAACTACGCGGTGGAGCGCTACCCGGCGCTGCCCGCGCCGGCCGGCGAGACGCACCACCCGCTGCTGCCGCTGCACCATCACTGCCTGTTCAAGCTCGGCCTGCCGCTGGGCGAACTGTGGTACCTGCAGGAGCTGGCCGCGTGGCTGCGCGCCAACCGGCGCGCGCGCTTCCTGCTCACGGCGCCGCCGCTGCGGCTGCCGGGCGCGGTGGGCTCGCCCGCCACGCCGATCGCGACGGTCTGACCGGACCCGCGCCTCAAGAAATCAAGAAAAACACGGGCCATGCAGGCCCCACGCTGGAGGAGACAACCATGAACCGCAACCATCCGTGGCTGCGCCGACCGCTCGGCGCGCTGGCGCTGGCCGCCGCCCTGCTGTGCGGCGCCGGCCAGGCCGTGGCGCAAGCCGCCAAACCCGGCATTTCCGACGACGAAGTCAAGATAGGCCTGATCCTCGACATGAGCGGCCTGTATGCCGACGTGACCGGGCGCGGCAGCGCCGTGGCCGCGCAGATGGCCATCGACGACTTCGGCGGCAAGGTGCTCGGCAAGAAGATCGAGCTGGTCGTGACCGACCACCAGAACAAGGCCGACATCGCCGCCAGCAAGGCGCGCGAGTGGTTCGACACCGGCCACGTCGACGCCATCCTCGACGTGGCGGCCTCCGCGCCCGCGCTGGCGGTGCTGGAAGTGGCCAGGCAGAAGAACCGCATCGTGGTGTTCTCCGGCCCCGGTACCGAGCGCATCACCAACGACCTGTGCACGCCGGTGTCGGTGCACTACGCCTACGACACCTACGCGCTGGCCAACTCCACCGCGCGCGCGGTGGTGCAGCGCGGCGGCAAGACCTGGTTCTTCCTGACCGCCGACTATGCCTTCGGCCACACGCTGCAGGAGTCCGCCACCGCCGTCATCAACGAGACCGGCGGCAAGGTGCTGGGCGCGGCGCGCCACCCGATCGGCGCCAGCGACTTCGCCTCCTACCTGCTGCAGGCGCAGGCCAGCAAGGCGCAGGTGGTGGGCCTGGCCAACGCCGGCGGCGACTCGGTCAACGCCATCAAGGCGGCCAGCGAGTTCGGCCTGACCCGCGGCGGCAACCAGCGCATGGCCGGGCTGCTGCTGTACATCAACGACATCCACGCCATCGGCCTGAAGACCGCCTCCGGGCTGCTGCTGACCGAAGGCTTCTACTGGGACATGAACGACGCCACGCGCGCATGGTCGCGCCGCTACTTCGACAAGCTCAGGAAGATGCCGAACATGAGCCAGGCCGGCACCTACTCCTCCGTCATGCACTACCTCAAGGCCATCCAGGCCGCCGGCACCGACGAGACCGCCGCCGTGATGAAGCAGATGAAGGCCATGCCGATCAACGACTTCTTCGCGAAGAACGGCCGCATCCGCGAGGACGGCCGCATGGTCCACGACATGTACCTGTTCGAGGTCAAGACGCCGGCCGAGTCCAAGTACCCGTGGGACTACTACAAGCTGCTGGCCACGGTGCCGGGCGACCAGGCCTTCATCCCGCCGGCGAAGTCGCAATGCCCGCTGATGAAGCGCTGAACGGAACGCCCATGCTCAATCCCGCTTACCTGCGCGGCGCCGGCAATACGCGCTTCGGCCGCATCGAAGGCAGCACGCCGCTGACGCTGATGGCCGCCGCCACCGATGCCGCGCTGGCCGACGCCGGCCTGGCGCGTGCCGACATCGACGGCGTGCTGTGCGGCTACGCCACCACGCTGCCGCACCTGATGCTGGCCACGCGCTTCTGCGAGTACGCCTCGCTCGATCCCGCCTACGCGCACGGCGTGGCCTCGGGCGGCGCCACCGGCGGCGTGATGGCCATGCTGGCGCGCGAGCTGGTGCGCGCCGGGCGCTGCCGCCACGTGCTGGTGGTGGCGGGCGAGAACCGCCTGAGCGGCCAGAGCCGCGACCAGTCCATCCAGACCCTGGCCCAGGTCGGCGAGCCGGAGATGGAGGTGCCCAACGGCGCCTCGGTGCCGGCGTACTACGCGCTGCTGGCCTCGCGCTACCTGTTCGAGACCGGCCTGCGCGCGGACGACCTGAGCGGCTTCGCGGTGCTGATGCGCGAGCACGCGGCCGGGCATCCCGACGCGCACCTGCGCGAGCCGATGACGCCGGAGGCGGCGCGCGCCGCCCGGCCCATCGCCTCGCCGCTGCGGCTGTCGGACTGCTGCCCGATCTCCGACGGCGCGGTGGCGGTGGTGATCTCCGCCGAGCCCGGCGGCGGCCGGCCGGTGCGCATCGCCGGCGCCGGGCAGGCGCACCGCCACCAGCACCTGAGCACGCTCGACAGCGTGCTCGCCACCGGCGCGGCCGACGCGGCGCGGCGCGCGCTCGGCGAAGCCGGCAGCACGGTCGCGGAGGTCGACTACCTGGCGATCTACGACTCCTTCACCATCACGCTGGCCATGCTGCTCGAGGAACTCGGCGTGGCGGGGCGCGGCGAATCGCCCGGGCGGCTGGCCGCCGGCGACTTCGGCCGCCACGGCGCGCTGCCGCTCAACACGCACGGCGGGCTGCTCGCGTTCGGCCACTCGGGCGTGGCGGGCGGACTGATGCATCTTGCCGAAGCCGGGCGGCAGCTCGCGGGCAAGGCCGGCGCGCGGCAACTCCCGCCGCGCAGGCGCGCGCTGTTCCACGCGGACGGCGGCGTGCTGTCGTCGCACGTGAGCCTGGTGCTGGAGGCGCAATGACCACGCCACTCGCCAGTCCCCTTGTCTTCTCCCCCACTTCGCGGGAGAGGGAAGCAAACCCCCTGCAACGCACGGCGCCATCGCGGAACCAGCCATGACCACCGACCAAGCCGACCATCCCTACCAGTCTGGCCTCGATGCCGGCATCGTGCGCTACCAGGCCTGCGACGACTGCGGCGCGTGGCAGCCCTTGCAGCGCCACGCCTGCCGCGCGTGCGGCGGCACGCGCCTGGGCTGGCGCGACGCGGCGGGCACCGCCACCATCCACTCGGTCACGGAGGTCGCGCGCGCGCCGACCGATGCGTTCCGCGCGCTGGCGCCCTACACGCTGGTGCTGGCCACGCTCGACGAAGGCCCGCGCGTGATGGCGCATGCCGAGCCCGGCGTGGCCATCGGCGAGCGCGTGCGCGCCGGTTTCCTGCGGCACGGCGAACACACCTTGCTGCGCTTCCTGCGCGAATAGCACGCGGCGCGCGCCGGCCGGCGCCCGCACTTTCATCACAACCGAGGAGACCGACATGAACCGAACCTTGCCGCTTCGGCGGCCCGCGCTCGCCCTGCTGGCGGGCGCCATCGCCCTCTCGGGCGCATTGCCCGCGCCGCCGGCGCGGGCGCAGGCCTGGCCCGCCAGGCCGGTGCGGCTGATCGTGCCCTACCCGCCGGGCGGCCCCACCGACATCGTGGCGCGCGTGGTCGGGCAGAAGCTGGCCGACCAGCTCAAACAGCCGGTGGTGGTGGAGAACCGCCCCGGCGCGGGTGGCAACATCGGCGCGGAAGCGACCGCCAAGTCGGCGCCCGACGGCTACACGCTGCTGGTGGCCACCACCGCGCACGCGATCAACATGACGCTGTTCAGCAAGCCCGGCTACAGCACGCAGAAGGATTTCGCGCCGGTCTCGCTGCTCACGCGCGGGCCGCTGGTGCTGGTGACGGCGCCGGCCACGCCGGCCGGCAGCGTGGCCGAGCTGATCGCGCTGGCCAAGGCAAAGCCGGGACAGGTCAGCTTCGCCAGCTCGGGCAACGGGCAGTCCACCCATCTTGCCGCCGAGCTGTTCAACAGCATGGCGGGCACGCGCATGACCCACGTGCCGTACAAGGGCAGCGCGCCCGCGCTGACCGACGTGATGGGCGGGCAGGCCACGGTGATGTTCGACACCATGCTCTCGGCCATGCCGTTCGTGCGCGACGGCCGGCTCAAGGCGCTGGCGATCACGGGCGCGGCGCGCTCGCCCGCCGCGCCCGACCTTCCCACCGTGGCGCAGGCCGGCCTGCCCGGCTACGAGGCCACCGCGTGGAATGCGCTGCTGGCGCCGGCCGGCACGCCGCCCGCGGTGGTCGGCGCGCTCAGCAGCGCGCTCAAGACCGTGCTCGAGCAGGACGACGTGCGCGCCAAGTTCGCCACGCAGGGCTTTGCCGCCGAGTGGACCTCGCCCGCCGCCACCGGCCAGTTCCTCGCCCGCGAAATCGACAAATGGGGCAAGGTGGTCAAGGCCTCCGGCGCCACCATCGACTGACTCTCCCGCTTCTCTTTGCTGCCACGCCGCAATCCACCATGAACCAGACCCTGCAAGCCCTGCTGGCGCCGCGCTCGATCGCGGTGATCGGCGCCTCCGACCACATCCACAAGATCGGCGGCCGGCCCATCTACTACATGCGCGAGCACGGCTACGCCGGCAAGCTCTATCCGGTCAACCCGCAGCGCGACACCATCCAGGGCCTGCCCGCGTTCGCCTCGCTCGACGCGCTGCCCGAGGTGCCCGAACTGTCCATCATCGTGGTGGGCGGCGAGGCGGCCGTCGCCGCCGTGCGCGACTGCGCGCGCCTGGGCGTGGCCGCGGCCATCGTCATCGCCTCGGGCTTCGGCGAGGCCGGCGCGGAAGGCCGCCGCCAGCAGGACGAAATGGTGCGCGTGGCCGCCGGCGCCGGGCTGCGCCTGGTCGGCCCCAACAGCCAGGGGCTGGCCAACTTCGGCACCGGCACCATCGCCAGCTTCTCCACCATGTTCATCGAGGTGCCGCCGCAGGACGGCCCGGTGGCCGTGGTCAGCCAGAGCGGCGGCGTGTGCGCGATGGTCTACGGCCTGCTGCGCGGGCAGGGCATCGGCGTGCGCCACATGCACGCCACCGGCAACGAGGCCGACCTCACCGTCAGCGAACTGGCGCTGGCCGTGGCGCACGACCCCGACGTGAAGCTGATCCTGCTGTACCTGGAAAGCCTGACCGACCCCGCCGTGCTGGCCGAGGCCGCGGCGGTGGCGCGCCGGCGCGGCGTGCCGATGGTGGCGGTGAAGGCCGGGCGCTCCAGCGCGGGCCAGCGCGCGGCGGCCTCGCACACCGGCGCCATCGCCAACGAGGACCGCGCGGTGGGCGCCTTCCTGGCGCGCCACGGCATCTTCCGCGTCGACGACGCGCACGCGCTGGCGCGCTGCGCGCCGCTCTACCTGCGCGGCTGGCAGGCCGCCGGGCGCCGGCTGGTGGTGGTCAGCAACTCGGGCGCGAGCTGCGTGATGGCCGCCGACGCCGCCGAGCCGCTCGGCCTCGCGCTGGCGCCGCTGTCGGCCGCCACCCAGGCCGCGCTGGCCGAGCGCCTGCCCGGCTTCGCCGCCACCGCCAACCCGGTCGACGTGACCGCCGCGCTGCTGACCAACAGCGGCCTGTTCGGCGACGTGCTGCCGGTGGTCGCCGCCGACCCCGCCGCCGATCTGGTGCTGCTCGACATCCCGGTGGCGGGCATGGGCTACGACCTGCCGCGCTTCGCGCGCGACGCCGCCGGCTTTGCCGACAGCGCCGGCAAGCCGATCGCCGTGGCCGCGTGGCAGGCGCCGGTGGCGGCCGCGTTCCGCGCCGCCGGGGTGCCCACCTACGCCAGCGCGGCCGACGCGCTGGCCGCCTTCGCGCAACTGGCCATGCACCAGCAGCAGTTGCGCGAGACCGCGCAGGAAGACAACGCGGCGGCCGCGCACCGGCCGCCCGCGCGCGCCAGGGCCCGCGCGGCGGCGAACGCACCGGCGCAAACCCTCAGCGAAGCCGCCAGCCTGGCGCGCCTGGCCGCGGCCGGCATCCCGGTGGTGGCCCACAGGCTGTGCCACGGCGTGGACGAAGCGGTGGCGGCCTGGCGCGAATTGAAAGGGCCGGTGGCCGTCAAGGCCAGCTCGCCGCAGGTGCCGCACAAGAGCGAGCACGGCCTGGTGGCGCTCAACTGCAACGACGAGCACGCCGTCGCGCACGCCTACATCGTCCAGACCGACATCCTGCGCAAGATGGGCGCCGCCTGCGAAGGCGTGGTGGTCGCGCGCATGGAGCGCGGCCAGCGCGAATGCATGGTCGGCGCGCACTGGGACCCGGTGTTCGGGCCGGTGGTGGTGGTCGGCGATGGCGGCAAGTACGTCGAGGTGCTGCGCGACACCGCCGTGCTGCTCGCGCCCTGCAGCGAAGCCGCGGTGGCGCGCGCCGTGGCCGGCCTGCGCATCGCGCCGCTGCTGGCCGGCGTGCGCGGCGAGAGCGCCGTGGACGTGGCCGCGCTGTGCCGGATCGCCGCGCGCGTCGGCCGGTTGATGCACGAGGCCGGCGGCGCCATCCGCGCGCTCGACCTCAACCCGGTGATGGTGAGCGCGGGCGGGGCGGTGGTGGTGGACGCGCTGATGGAGGTGGCGGGCTGAGGCGCGATGCGGGCGGCAGGCCCGCGTCGGAGCAATCCGATTCTGGCCATTGTCAAATGCGAACAGACCGGATTTTCCGTTGCTTGCCGCGTGCATCGGGCCGCGTCCGCTCATTAGAATGAGCGGACGATTCAGTCCGGATGCACGCAATGGAATTCACCGCCGGGGAAGTTCCCCACCAACTCATCCTGTTCGGCCCGCCGGGCACGAGCAAGAGCCATACCGCGCTGCACGTGCTGGCCGGCGTGCTGGGCGTGGACAAGGACGACATCTTCCCCGTCACCTTCCACCCCGAGTTCGGCTACGGCGATTTCGTCGCCAGGCTGATGCCCATGTCGCGCCATGACGGCGGAGTCAGCCGGATCGAATACAGCGTTCACGCCGGGCCCTTCATCGAGGCGCTGGGCCGGGCATACGCGGCGCCCGACAGGAAGATCCTGCTGCTGATCGACGAGATCAACCGCGGCAACTGCGCCGAGATCTTCGGCGACGTGTTTCAGTTGCTCGACCGCAATGACGATGCCTGGTCCAGCTACGAGGTGATGGCGTCCGAGATCGTCATGCAGGCGCTGCGCGACAAGTTCGACGGCGCCGGCAGCGGCGACGGCAACGTCGCGGCCGTGTACGGGAAGAAGAAGCTGCGCCTGCCGCCGAATCTCCATCTCGTCGGCACCATGAATTCGAGCGACGAATCGGTGTATTTCATGGACACGGCATTCAAGCGGCGCTGGCACTTCCAGTTCGTGCCCGTGGATTTTGCCACGGTGCCGGCAACGCAGAAGGCCGCGCTGCTGGAAAACGGCACCATGCCGGCGCCGGACTGGGAGGCGTTTCTCACCGCGCTCAACCGCTTCATCGTGGCGAAGTGCCAGGCGGCCAAGCTCGACGACAAGCTGGTCGGGCCGTGGTTCATCAAGGCGCGCAGCGCGGGGCGGCTGGTGGACAAGTATCCGGCCGCGCTGGGCGAACTGAAGGTGCTGGCGCCCAAGGTGACGACGCTGCGCAGGGGTGCCGACTTTAGCCGCGCCTTCGACGAGCAATTCCATGCGTTTGCGGAACAGCTCCCCCAGCCAATACGCGACGCCGTGCTGGAATTCGCCCGCTACGAGAACCAGGAGGTGCGCAAGATCGGCAGGATCCCGTTCAATCTGGAGTCCGCTTACTACTACGCGCGGGATACGAAGCCCGCGACGATGGAAGACGGCCAGCTCGTCATCGAGGATTTCGTCGAGGCGCTGGGCCAGCTCGCGCTGGCGCCCCGCATCAGCCGCCACGACATCGCCGGCAAGCTGTGCCTGTACCTGTGGGACAACGTGTTCGACCGCGACCGCCGCCCGCTGTACGAGGTGATCGGCTGCGGCCGGGAAGCGCTGCGCACCTTCGGCGATTTCGCCGGCAAGGTGGACGCCTTCGTCGGCGGGATCATGCGCGACTACGGCGAGCGGCCGGAGACGGCCGCCGCCGCCGGCGCCACGAGCGCCAGCAACGACGAAGACCGCGGGAACGACGAGGACGACGAGGACGACGAGGCGGAAGCGGCGGCCGATGCTTGATTTCTCCACGCTAACGGTCGAGGCGGCCGGCGGCTACGTCGGGCTGGAGCGCAGGCAGGGCCGGGCCGTGCTGCGCCTGCCGTACCACCTGTCGCACCTGGAGCGCGAGCCGGTGCGCGCGCTGGCGATGCTCTACAAGGTGCTCGGCGTGTTCAGGACCACGGACAAGGCGGCCGGGCGGCTGGCGCCGGTGGACGGCATCGAGCACAACGGCGCTTCGGCCCGGGGCACGCGGGACGAAGGCGTGTCGTTCCATGACACGCTGGGGCTGGAGGCGCTGTTCCAGGCCTTCGATCCGCTCGGCCTGCTGAGCCTGGTCGAGCGGCGCGGGCGCACCAGCCGCGTCGACTACGGCAAGCTCCACCGGCATCTGCATCGCGCCGTCTATCTCGACGACGGCGCGCCGTTCGTCGAATACGCGAGCGGCCCGCGCCGCGAGCTGCGGCTGGCCGCGCACGATCTGGTCGGGCTGTACTGCTTCGTCGCCGGCGATTTCTACACCGGCTTCCTCGGCCTCGCGCCCGAGCAGGCATGGGGCGACTTCAGCGGCGAGGCGCTGGCGCAGGCCGCCGATTTCCGCCACCGCTTCCTGCACGCGGACAGCGGCCTGTTCGGCGGCGACGCCTTCGTCGCCACCGACACGCGCGAGCGCCTGCGCGAGATCCTCTTCCGCATCGAGCGGCAGACCCCGTTCAAGAGCCAGGTCTTCCTCACGCTGTTCGACGGCCTGCGCCGCTACCTCGAGCAGGGCTGGCTGGCCGACCGCGACGACGGCATGGTGTGGGGCATCGGGGATTTCTGGTCGGTGTGGGAGTCGGCCTGCCTGGCGCACGCGCTCGCGCGGCATGC
This sequence comes from Cupriavidus sp. WS, assembly GCF_000395345.1. NCBI lineage: Bacteria > Pseudomonadati > Pseudomonadota > Betaproteobacteria > Burkholderiales > Burkholderiaceae > Cupriavidus > Cupriavidus sp. WS. The sequence continues at coordinate 18,544 of NZ_AQPL01000211.1, forward strand.
GCCCGGGGACATCTTCACCTGCGACTACCAGCATCTGCCCGCGGCATTGCTCACACGCGAGCGCGAGCAGGCGTGGCAGGCCAGCCGCGAGGCGGTCTTCGCGCGGAACGAATACCGGCGCCGCCCGGACCTGGTGGTGCGGCGGGACGGCGGCTATCGCATCGCCGACTTCAAATACTATGCGGAGCTTGCCGCGCGCCGGCCGAAGCCGGACGGCGCCGCGTCGGCCAAGCAGGTGGCGGACTTCGACAATATCGAGCTCTACGGGCTGCTGCTGCGCGACCATCTGCATCGCACCGGCCAGCCCGGCGCGGCGCGGGTGGCGCTGGAATTCTGGCTACCGGCGGCGGCGCGCCACGAGCGCGCCTTCACGCGCGCGCCGGCGTGGTCGCCGCCGCTGCGCGTGGTGGGCCAGCCCGTCGCGGCGCTGCTGGACGACTACGCGAAGCTGTTCCGCGTGCAGCCCGCGCGGCGGTAGCCGCGCGCGGCGTCAATACACGTCGCGCCGGTAGCGGCCTTCCTCGCCCAGGCGCAGCAGCGCCTCCTCGCCCAGCACTTCGGCCAGCGCGTCGTTGACGCCGCCGGCCATGCCCTTGAGGCTGCCGCACACGTAGATGGCGGCGCCGTCTTCCACCCACTCGCGCAGCGTGCCGGCGTGGGCGCGCACGGCGTCCTGCACGTAGCGCAGCGCGCCGCCGTCGCGCGAGTAGACCAGGTCCATGCGCTCCAGCACGCCGCCCGCCCGCCACGCGGCGAGTTCGTCGTGGTGGAAGGCGTCGTGCTGCGCGGTGCGCTCGCCGAACAGCAGCCAGTTGCGGTGGCGGCCGGCGGCGGCGCGCGCCTTGAGGTGGGCGCGCAGGCCGGCCAGCCCGGTGCCGTTGCCGATCAGGATCAGCGGGCGGTCGTCGGCGGGCGGGTGGAAGCCGCGGTTGGCGCGGATGCGCAGCGCGATGGCGGCGCCGGGCGCGGCGTGCTCGGTCAGCCAGCCGGAGGCGAGGCCGAGGCGGCCGTCGTCGTGGCGGGTCTGGCGCACCAGCAGTTCGAGGCGGCCGTCTGCCGGCAGCGAGGCGATCGAGTATTCGCGGTGCGGCAGCGGCGGCAGCGTGTCGACCAGCCGCTGCGGCGCCACGCCGGCGAGCGCGGCGAGGTGCGGCTCGGGCAGCACGATGCGGGTGGCGAGCGCCTGCGCCAGCGTGGCGTCGGCGCCGTCGCAGCGCACCGGCGTGGCGCCGTCGAGCCTGAGCTTGCCGAGCACGCGCGCGACCTCGGCCGGCGACAGGCGCGGGCCGATCTCGGCGATGTCGCCGGCCTGCCAGCCGGGCGCGGGCGCGCCGGCGGGCGGCGCCAGGGCGAGGTGGAAGGCCGGCGCGCCGGGGCTGCCGGCGTTGAGCAGGCGGCGCTCGGCCAGTTGCCAGTCGGCGTAGCGCGGCTTGTCCCAGTCGGCGATCTCCACACCGCCGCCGAGCGCGCTGAGGTGGTTCTGCCAGTGGCGCAGCGCGCCGGAGTCGCCGTTGTCGACTTCCACCATGTCGAACAGCGCCTGCGCGTGCTGGCGCTGCAGCCACGCCGAGAGCGCGTGGCCGAAGGCGCAGAAGCTGGCGTAGCTGCGGTCGCCGAGCGCGAGGATGCCGTAGCGCAGCTCGCGCAGGCCGCCCGCGCCGGCGGCGGCGCTCAGGCGGCGCGCGAAGCCGGCGGCGCTGTCGGGCGCGTCGCCCTCGCCGGTGGTGCTGACCACGAACAGCACCTGCGGGCAGCGGGCCAGGCGCCCGGCTTCCACCTGGTCGAAGGACAGGCATTGCGCGGGCACGCCGGCGTCCTGCAGCGCCTGCGCGGTGTGCTGCGCGACCTGTCCGCCAAACCCGCTCTGGCTGGCGTAGATCACCAGCGTGGCGCCTTCGCGCGGCGCCGGCAGCGCCCGCGCCAGGCGCGCGCGGTGCCGGCCGATCACGGCGGTGCTCAGGCCGAGGTAGGCCAGCACCACGCCGGCCGCCATGCCGGCGCGGCTGGGGGCGAGGAAACCCAGCGCGATGCCGGCCAGCCCGGCCGCCACGCCGAGCGCGGTCGCGGCGCGCAGCACGCGGAGCCGCCGGCTGGCGCGGCTGGCGCTGTCGGCGCCGTCCGCGCCGTCGGCGGGATGGCGCCGAGGCGGCGCGCCAGCGGGCGCGTCGATCGGCAGGGAGGAGGCGCTATCGGGCGTGGTCATGCCAGCATGGCCGCGAGGGCCGGGGAGAGTCGTTCATCGAAGCCGCCGCTGCGGCGGACCAGGAAGCGCGCGGCCAGCGCATGGCGGCGCGCGAACACCATGCCGGCTTCGGGGCCGAGCACGGTCAGCGCGGTGGACAGCGCGTCGGCCATCATGCATTGCGCATGGAGCACCGTGACCGAGGCCAGCGCGTGGCTGGCGGGATAGCCGGTGCGCGGGTCGAGCGTGTGGGCATAGCGGCGCCCGCCGCTGTCGAAATAGCGCCGGTAGTCGCCCGAGGTGGCCACGGCCAGGCCGTGCAGCGCGACCAGCGTGGCGGTGGTGCCCGCCGAGGTCTCGGCGGGCGGCGTTTCGAGCTCGACCCACCACGGCAGGCCGTCGGGCTTGACGCCGTGGCCGCGCAGCTCGCCGCCGACTTCCACGAGGTGGCTGGCGACGCCCTGCGCGTCCAGGTAGCGCGACACCGCGTCGACGCCGAAACCCTTGGCGATGGCGCAGAAATCCAGCCGCACGCCGCCGGGCTGGCGCGCGCGGCGGTGCTGCGCGTCGAGCTCGATGCGCTGCCAGCCGCACCGCGCGCGCGCCTGCTCGATCTCGGCCAGCGCCGGCGCCGTGTCGCGGCGCGGCGCCGGGCCGAAGCCCCACAGGTCGACCAGCGGGCCGGCGCTGGGGTCGTAGGCGCCGCCGCTGTCGCGCGCCACCTGCAGCGCGACCTGCAGCACGGCGAAGCAGTCTTCGGGCAGCGCCTGCCAGGTGCCGGGCGCGGCGCGGTTGAAGCGGCTGAGGTCGGAGCCGGCTTCCCAGTTGCTCATCTGCGCGACCACCTGCGCCAGCACCGCGCGGATGCCGGCGCCGAGCGCGGCGGCGTCCGGCGCGCGCACCGGCGCGGCCCACGCCACCGACCACGTGGTGCCCATGCTCTCGCCGTGCAGCCACTGCACGCGCGCGGCGGCATCGGGCGCGGGCGGCGCCGCGCCGAGCGAAACGGGAATCAGGACACGCTGCATGCGGGTGAACTTGCTCAAGACGGGACTGCGAAAAACGCAAAAAGCCCGCTGGGGGCCTGTGGCTTGCGCGGGCCGCCGGACTTGCGCCGGGCGGCCCGCTCGGGCGGAGCGCTGCTTACTGCGGCAACACTTCCACGGTGGCCGCGTAGCTGGCGCGGCGGGTCTTGGCTTCCTTGACGGCGGCCTTGTCGTCGCGCACCTCGGCTTCCATCCAGTACATGCCCGGCGCCGGCCACTTGACGCTGAACTTGCCGTCGGCGTCGGTGGTGAGCGCGATCTCCTGCAACTGGTCGCGGTAGCGGATGCCGCCCGGCACCACGGCCACCTTGACGTTGGCGGCGGGCTTGCCGTCGAGCAGCAGGCGGAAGCTGGCGGCGTCGCCGGCGACGAGATCGTTCGGGTGCGTGACCGGCGCCAGCTCCAGGCCGACGCCGGTGGTCTGCAGCACCCTGGCGCTCGGCTTGCCGGCGGTGACGAAGGCTTCCACGCGGCTGTCGGCCTGCGTCACTTGCAGGTCCTGGGCGCCGGCCGGCACTTCCTTGGCGAAGGTCTCGGCCGTGCCGCGCCAGCGCTTGGTCTGGCCGTTGCCGTCCTTGTAGCTGGCGAACAGGCCGCGGTTGACCACCGCCACCTTGTAGGTGCCGGGCTGGGTCAGGTGCACGTCGAAGGTGCTGCGGTAGCGGCCGGTGCCGGCGTTCTCGACCTTGGCGGCGGCGCCGTCGGGCGCGGTCACGGCGAGGTTGTCCAGGCGCAGCGGGAAATGCTCGAAGTAGAACAGGTCGTTCGACACGGCGGCGTCCACGGTCACCCACGGATCGCTGCCCGACAGCACGGTGGCCGACGGCAGCAGCCACTGGCGGTGGGCGTGGGCGGCCAGCGGCATCAGCGCGGCCAGGGCCAGCGCGGCGGCGCGGACGGACAGTTTGGTGGCGATAGTCTTCATCGTCATGCTCCTAGGGGTGCGGCCAGAAATCGGAAACGGAATAAGGCGGGCGGGCGCGCGGGCGCGTCAGGGCTTGAGGTCGACCGTGACGGTGCCGAGCTCGTGCGCGCCCGCGGCCTTGGCCGAGGCGGCCGCCTTGGGCGGCCACGCGAACGGCACGCGCAGCAGTTCGCGGCCGCCCACTTCGCGCGCGGCCTCGACCACCAGTTGGTAGTCGCCGGCCGGCAGCTTGCCCAGCGGCGCCTTGCCGTCGGTGAAAGTGAGCGTATGCTCGCCGGCGGCGCGCGTGGCGCCCGAGATGCCGTCGGCCGGCATCTGCATGTCGCGCCCGGCCTTGCGCCACCACTGGCGCATGTCCTTGAGCCACTTGGTGCCTTCGCCGTCCTTGTGCTTGACGTCGTACCAGACCGCCAGCGTGGCGGCCGGGCTCTGGTCGGCGCGCTCGATCCAGATCGAGACGTAGGGCTTGTGGTATTCCGCGACGTTCAGGCGCGGGATCTCGACCTTGACGTTCATTTCGGCCGCCACGGCCGGCGCGGCGAACGGTGCCGCGGCGAGGCCGGTGAGAGTGACGGTGAGCAATCGGCGCATAGCGAAACCTCGTTGTTAGCTGCTGAAGGTGAAGGTGGAAAGCGTTGAAAGCGGTTGAATCCGGTTGCGGGCGATGACAGGCGCCTGGAAGGCCCGCGCGTTCAGTGAATGAACAGCAGGGCCAGCACCAGCGGCGCCGCCAGCCCCAGGCCGACCAGCGGCCACGTCGCCATGCGCCCGCCCGCGTGCAGCTTGAGCAGGAACAGCCCGGTGACGCTGAAGATCAGGCAGGCCGCGGCGAACACGTCGAGGAACAGGCTCCAGGCGCGGCCCGTGTTGCGGCCCTTGTGCAGGTCGTTCAGGTAGGAGATCCAGCCGCGGCTGGTCTGCTCGTACTGCGCCTCGCCGCTGTCCAGCGCCAGGCTGACCCAGGCGTCGCCGCCCGGGCGCGGCAGCGCCACGTAGACCTCGTCGCCCGACCACTCGGCCTCGCGGCCGGCGGTGTCGATGTCCAGCGTGCCCGCCAGCCACGCCGCCAGCTGCGGCGGCACCGGGCCCTTGTCGCCATGCTTGACCTGGCGCAGCGCGTCGGTCAGCGCGGCCGGCGCGTTCGCCGTGCGCGTGACCACCTTCGGTTTTGCCTCGATCTGGCCGGCGTGGTTGAGCGTGAATCCGGTCACGGCGAACAGCAGCATGCCGATCAGGCAAAGCGCCGAGCTGATCCAGTGCCACTGATGCAGGTGTTTGAGCCAGAAGGCCCGGCGTTGCTGGCCCGCGCCCAGCGTGGTTTCGGTCATATCGGTGTTCCGGCGCGCGGCAAGCTCCCCGTGCCTTCCTGGGTGGCGCCCGTGGGGCCGCCTCGTCCGGCGCGCGCGCGTCGCGCCGCCATGCAAGGTGACGCTTCAGGCAAACAAGCCGAAAGGATAATGGTTCTCATTTGAAACCGCAATGGCTGGCGGGACAGGATCGGCGACAACCGGATTACAGGAGCTTACAGGGTGCCGGCGAGAACACATCGGGATCGTTTGTGCGGCAGTGCACACTTACCCTGTACCCCGCCGCGAGGCTTGATGCACTTGAGGAAACCACCTAGTCGCGCCGCGTCAAGTTTGGCTTTGCAGCAGCCGTTATGGCGTCTGTGGAGTGAGTCGATATCTAAAAAGACGAGGAGAGGAAAACATGCTGGCGCGTCTTAGCCTGAGGAAGAAACTGCTGTTGCCGTTGCTGCTGAGCTGGCTGTGCCTGCTCGGCCTGACGCTGTGGGATGCCTGGCAGATGCGCGACCTGCGCCTGGAGGAGCGCAAGCTGGACCTGGTCCATGTGACCGATACCGCGCTGTCGGTGGTGCAGGAATACGAGGCGCTGGGACGCAGCGGCAAGCTGCCGATGGAGGAAGCGCGGCAGCAGGCGCTGGACCGCGTGCGCGCGATGCGCTTCGGCGAGGACGGTTATTTCACGCTGATGCATTCGGACATGGTGGTGGCGATGCACCCGTTCAAGCCGGAGATGAACGGCAAGAACATGAGCGACCTCAAGGACCCCGACGGCACCTACCTGTTCCGCGAGATCGCCGCCATCGGCAAGGGCGTGGGCCACGGCTACGTGCATTACCTGTGGGCCAAGCCCGGCGCCGAGGCGCCGCAGCCCAAGCTGAGCTACGTGGCGATGTTCAAGCCGTGGGACTGGAACTTCATCGCCGGGGTCTACCTGGACGACATTGACGCGGCCTTCCGCCATGCGCTGCTGAAGTCGCTGCTGTTGCTGCTGGCCATCGGCACCGTCATGACGGTGGTGGTGATGCGCATCGCCAACGGCCTGCACAGGCAGCTTGGCGGTGAGCCGGCGCTGACTTCGCAGATCGCCGCGCGCATCGCCGAGGGCGACCTCGCCGGCGAGGTGCGCACCGCGCAGGGGGACCGCCACAGCGTGCTGTTCGCCATGCAGCAGATGCAGGGCCGGCTGACCGGCGCCATCGGCAGCATCCGCGGCTCGGCCGACTCGATCGCCAACGCGGCGCGCGAGATCGCCGCCGGCAATTCTGATCTGTCGCGCCGCAGCGAGGAGCAGGCGGCCTCGCTGGAGCAGACCGCGGCCAGCATGGAGCAGCTCACCGGCACCGTGCGCCAGAGCGCCGACAACGCGCGCCAGGCCAGCCGGCTGGCCGAGGGCGCCTCGGAGATCGCGGTGCGCGGCGGCGAGATCGTCGGCCAGGTGGTCAGCACGATGGGCGAGATCAAGGCGGCCTCGGGCAAGGTGGTGGACATCATCGGCGTGATCGAGGGCATCGCCTTCCAGACCAACATCCTGGCGCTCAACGCCGCGGTGGAGGCGGCGCGCGCCGGCGACCAGGGCCGCGGCTTCGCGGTGGTGGCCGGCGAGGTGCGCAGCCTGGCCCAGCGCAGCGCCACCGCCGCCAAGGAGATCAAGGGGCTGATCGGCAACTCGGCGCAGCGCGTGGACGACGGCGCGGCGCTGGTGGAGACCGCCGGCCAGGCCATGCACGAGATCGTGGAAGCGGTCAGGCGCGTGACCGACCTGATGGGCGAGATGCGCGCGGCCACCGAGGAGCAGACCGGCGGCATCGAGCAGGTCAACCAGGCGGTCACGCAGATGGACCAGATGGCGCAGCAGAACGCGGCGCTGGTGGAGCAGGCCGCCGCCGCCGCGGCCTCGCTCGAGGACCAGGCCGACGCCCTGCACAAGGCGGTCGGCGCGTTCCGGCTGGCGGGGGCCTGACGGCAGCGGCGGCGGATCGGACGGCAAATCGGACCGCGCAATCAAGCCACGCAATCAGGCCGCGTAGACGGCCTCGAACGACTTGAAGCCCTTGACTTCGATCGGGTTGCCGAACGGGTCGTAGAAGAACATGGTCCACTGCTCGCCGGGCTCGCCCGCGAAGCGGACCTGCGGCTTGAGCACGAAGTCGATGCCGGCGGCTTCCAGGCGGTCCGCCATCGCGCGCCAGTCGGGCAGCAGCAGCGCGATGCCGAAGTGCGGCATCGGCACGAGCTTGTCGCCCACGCGGCCGGTGCACGCGGTGGTCAGCGGCTCGCCGAGGTGCAGCGACAACTGGTGGCCGAAGAAATCGAAGTCGACCCAGGTCTGGGTGCTGCGCCCTTCGGTGCAGCCCAGCACCCTGCCGTAGAAGCGGCGCGCCTCGTCGAGGTCGCGGATGTTCAGGGCCAGGTGGAATACGCTTTGCAGCGCGGTGACGTTATCGGAAGGCATGGTCGGGCAAGCTCATCAAGTGGAATGGTTCAGACAGAATTGTCGCAGGGCCGCGGGCATCTCGACCGGCCTTTCCGAGACCTTGTCGACCCAGACCCAGGTCACGCAGGCGCTCGCGTATGCCGCGCCCGATCCCGCGTCGGCGATCTCGAAGGTCAGGCCGACGCTGCTGCGGCCGACGTGGCCGCAGCCGACGCGGATGTCGAGCTCGCACGGATAGCCGACCGGCGCGCGGTACACACAGCCGAGGCTCGCCACCACCGGCATCATGCCGGGGGCCTCGCGCGCCAGCGCCAGGCGCGCGGCGAGCTGCATGCGGGCCTCCTCGACATAGCGCAGGATGGTGACGTTGTTGACGCGGCCGTCGGCGTCGAGGTCGCCCCAGCGCGCCGCCAGCCGCAGCGTGAACAGGGCCGGCGGCGGCGGCGCGCCATCGTCGGCCAGCTTCAGCATGGCGCGCCCGGCGCCGCCGCCGGCATGGCGCGGCGCCGCCTCATACGATGCCCGCCTCGCGCAGCGCGGCGATCTCGGCCGCGCCGTAGTGCAGCTCGCCGAGCACGGCGTCGGTGTGCTCGCCGCGGTCCGGCGCCGAGGTCCGCACGCGGCTGGGCGTGCGGCTGAGCGTGAACGGCTGGCCGACCACCTCCACCGTGCCGAGCCGCTTGTGCTCCACCGGCTGCGCGATGCCCAGGTGCCGGACCTGCGAGTCGGCGAACACCTCGTCCATCGTGTAGATCGGCCCGGCCGCCACCTGCCCTTCTTCCATCGCCGCCAGCCATTCGGCCGAGGTGCGCTGGCGCGTGATCTCGGACAGCTCGGCGTTGAGCGCGTCGCGGTTGTCCGAGCGCCCCTGCTCCGTGCTGTACGGCTCGCGCTCCATCAGGTCGGGTCGCCCCAGCGCCTTGCACAGCCGCAGGAACATGGCCTGCTCGCCGGCCGCGATGTTGATGTGCCCGTCGCGGGTCGGGTACACGCCGGTGGGGATCGAGGTCGGATGGTTGTTGCCGGGCTGGGTCGGGATCTCGCCGAGGAACAGCCAGCGCGCGGCCTGGAAATCCAGCATGGCGATCATCGACTGCAGCAGCGACACCTGCACCCACTGGCCCTGCCCGGACGACTCGCGCTCCAGCAGCGCGGTCATGATCGCCATCGCGCAATAGAGCCCGGAGCCCACGTCGGCCACCGCGATGCCGGTGCGCATCGGCCCGTGCGCCGGGTCGCCGGTGACGGACATCAGCCCGCCCATGCCCTGCACGATGTGGTCGAAGCCCGGCCGGCGGGCGTAGGGGCCGTCCTGGCCGAAGCCCGAGATGCTGGCGTAGACGATGCGCGGATTGATCTTGCGCAGCGACTCGTAGTCGATGCCGAGCCGGAACTTCACGTCCGGGCGGAAGTTCTCGGCCACCACGTCGGCATTCTTGACCAGCTCGTAGAAGATCTCCCGGCCCTTCGGCTCCTTCAGGTTGATGGTGAGCGAGCGCTTGTTGCGATGCAGGTTCTGGAAATCGGGGCCGTCGCGCAGGCCGCCCCAGCCGTCGCTGACCTCCATGTGCTCGGGGCTCTCGATCTTGATCACGTCCGCGCCCCAGTCGGCGAACTGGCGCACGCAGGTGGGGCCGGCGCGCACGCGCGTGAGGTCCAGCACGCGGAACCGCTTCAGCGGCCCTTCCCTGCCCGCGGACTGGCCGGCGGGTTGATCCACTGGCTGGCCGGCCGACTGCGGCGCGGCATGTGGCTTGATTTCGGCATTCGCGTTCATCTCGTTGCCCTCATTTTCCGGTGAAGGCCGGCGCGCGCTTCTGCGCGAACGCGGCGCGGCCTTCCTTATAGTCGTCGCTGCCGAAGCACGTGTCGATCAGCGCCTGCGCGGCCGTCATGTCGGTGGCGCGCGCCGCCGCCTCGAGCTCCAGGTAGGCGCGCTTGATCGCGCGCAGCGTCAGCGGCGCGTTGGCGGCCACGGTCTCGGCGTAGGCCAGCGCGTGGCGCTCGATGTCGGCCAGCGGCACCACCTCGTGCACCAGGCCCATCGCCAGCGCTTCCTGCGCGTTGTAGCGGCGCGCGCTGAAGAAGATGTCGCGCCCGCGCGCGGGGCCGACGATGCGGTTGAGCCGGATCTGGCCTTCATAGCCGTAGCCCACGCCGAGGCGCCCCGCCGGAATGGCGAAGCTGGCGGTGTCCGAGCAGATGCGGATGTCGCAGCTCGCGGCGAAGTCCAGCCCGCCGCCGATGCAATAGCCCTTGATCAGCGCGATGGTCGGCTTGGCGCACTGGTAGATCGCGTCGTAGGCGCGCTCGCTGGTCTGGTGGTAGTGGTGGTTCTGCGCGGCGCTGTCGCGCACAGCGCCGAACGCCGAGATGTTGGAGCCCGCGGCGAAGGCCCGCTCGCCGGCGCCCTGCACGATCACCGCGCGGATCTCGTCGTCGTCCTCGAACGCGCGCATCACGCCGGGCACGGCCTCGGCCATGTCCATCGAGATGGCGTTGTGCTTCTGCGGGTCGTTGAAGACCAGCCAGCCGATGGCGCCGCGCTTGCTGGCGACGATCTTTTCAGTCTGCGTGTTCATGTTGCCTCTCGTGGCTGGCCGCCGGCGCGCCGGCGGCGGATTGCGGTTCGGACTTGCCGGCGGGCGCGGGCTGGGCCAGCTGCACCAGCAGGCTGAGGCTGGCGTCCACGCTGGCGCGCGCGCCCTCGGGCAGGATCAGCGTGGAGCTGGCTTCCTGCACGATGGCCGGGCCGGCGATGGCCTGCCCGACGCCGAGCGCCTCGCGCTCGTAGACCGGCACCTCGGCGTACTGGCCGCGCCCGCCCAGGTACATGCGGCGCGTGCCGCGCGCGGCCTGCGCACCGGAGATCGACGCCATCTTCACGTTCAGCTCGCTTTCCTGCGGCGTCACCGACACCGCCACGCGGATGTTGACGATCTCGATGTCGCCGGCCGGCGGTACCTGGCCGAAGGTCTGCAGGTAGCTGCGCAGGAAGGCATCGCGGATGGCCTGGTAGGTGGCGGCGCCGTAGGGGCCGGCCGGCAGGTCGGTGATGACCTCGAAGCCCTGGCCGGCGAAGCGCAGGTCGGCCGCGCGCTGCCTGGCCGCGCCGCCGCTCTGGCCCGGCAGCGTGGCGTCGATCACGGCGCAGGCGTCCTGCTCGATGCCGCGGTAGGCCTGCTCGAGCGCGTCCCAGTCGACGCGCTCGAGCGTCCAGCCCACGCTGAGCATGCGGTCGATGCGGGCCGGCGCCATCAGCAGGCCGAGCGCCGACGCCACGCCCGCGCCCGGCGGGCACAGCACGCGCTCGATGCCGAGCCGGGCCGCCACTTCGCAGCCGTGCAGCGGGCCGCCGCCGCCGGTCAGCAGCAGCGCGAACCTGCCGGCGTGGTGGCCGCGCTCGGCCACGTGCACGCGCGCGGCCGCCGCCATGTTCTCATTGACGATGGAGTAGATGCCCCAGGCGAAGTCCGCCACCGACAGCCCCGAGGCCTCGGCCAGCGGGCGCATCGCGTCCTCGGCGCGGGCCACGTCGATGGTCATGGTGCCGCCCGCGAACGAGGCCGGGTCGAGGAAGCCGAGCACCAGGTTGGCATCGGTCACGGTCGGCTGCGTGCCGCCGCGCCCGTAGCACGCCGGCCCCGGCGTGGAGCTGGCGCTCTCGGGACCGACCTTGAGCAGGCCCAGCGCGTCGAGGTGCGCGATGCTGCCGCCGCCCGCGCCGATCTCGATCAGCTCGATGGTGGAGATCGACAGCGGCAGGCCGCTGCCCTCGGTCAGCCGCTTCTCGCGGCTGGCCTCGAAGTGGTGGGCGATCACGGGCACGCCGCCGTCGATCACCGCCAGCTTGGCGGTGGTGCCGCCCATGTCGAACGCCAGCACGTCGCCGATGCCGGAGCGCGCGCCGAAGAACGCGCCGGCCAGCGCGCCCGCCGCGGGGCCCGACTCGAGCAGCTGGATCGGCACGCGCTTGGCTTCCATCACGTGCGTGAGGCCGCCGTTGGACAGCATCATGAACAGCGGCGCGGCAATGCCGAGCGCCCCGATCTCGCTGGTCAGCCGGTCGAGATAGCCGTCGGCCAGCGGCTTCACGTAGGCGTTGGCCACGGTGGTGGAGGTGCGCTCGTACTCGCGGATCTGCCGCGACACCTCGGACGAGATCGACACGAACAGCTCGGGGTACGCCGCCTGGATCGCGGCGCGCGCCATTTCCTCGTGGACCGGATTGGCGTAGGCGTGCAGGAACACGACGGCGATGGAGGTCACGCCCGCGGCCGCCAGCCGGCCGGCCTGCGCCACCGCCTGGGCAGGGTCGAGCGCCAGCTCCACGCTGCCGTCCGGGCCCAGGCGCTCGTCGACTTCGAGCCGCAGGCTGCGCGGCACGATCGGCCTGGGCAGCTCGATATGGAGGTCGAACAGCTCGTACTTGTGCTCGCGCGCCATCTCCAGCGTGTCGCGGAAGCCCGCGGTGGTGATGAGCCCGGTGAGCGCGCCCTTGCGCTCGATCAGCGCGTTGGTAAACAGCGTGGTGGCGTGGATCACGCGATGGACGTCGGCGAACGCCATGCCTTCGCGCCCGAACAGCGTCTTCACGCCGCGGATCACGCCTTCGTACGGCGCGCTCGGCGTGGTCAGCTCCTTGTGCGAGACCGAGGTCTTGCCCACGCTGTCGTAGACCACGATGTCGGTGAACGTACCCCCGATGTCGATGCCGAGGGAGTAGCTTGCTGCTGTCATTGAGTTTCCCCTGTTTGCTTCAGGTGCTTCAGGTACTTCATGTGCTTCGTATGCTTTGGATGCCTGGCGTGGTGCGCTTCGGGGCACGCTTCGGGGCGCGCCTCGGGACACGCCTCACGGCGCGCTGACGTAGCCGTCGAGCCGGTCGCGCTCGCGCAGCGCGTCGTCGCGCTCGGCAGGCGGGCCGAAGCCGCCGCCGCCGGGCGTGAGCAGCTCCACCACCTGCCCCGGCGCGAGCACGTGCTGCACCTTCGGGTTGACCGCGACGCCGTCGATGAGCACCGCGCCGGGCTTGCCCGGCTCGCCGCCGTCCAGGCCCTGCGCCGCCGCCTCGGCGCGCGTGCGCTCGGCCATGAAGCTGACCACGATCGGCGTGCGGTTGCGGTTCTCGAAGGCGATCACCTGGCCGGTGCCGCCGCGATGCTTGCCGGCGCCGCCGCCGTCGGCGCGCAGTTCGCGCCTGAGCACCCGCAGCGGCGACATGCGCTCGATCATCTCCACCGGCGTGGACGAGATGTTGCTCGGCCAGGACAGCACGTTGGCGCCGTCCTGCTTGTGCGAGCCGCCGTAGCCGCCGTTCATGAAGAACAGGTTGGTGAAGGGCGTGCCGCTCTCGCGCACGCCGGACAGGTTCACGCACCACAGCGGCGAGCCCACCGCGGCGATGGCGCGCTCGGGCATGGCCTCGGCCAGCGCGCCGATCACCATCATCGGCACGAAGTGGCCGATCAGCGCGCGCGCGCCGCCGGCCGCGGGCGGCTTCGAGTTGAGGATGCAGCCCTCGGGCGCGGTCACGCGGATCGGCGCCATCACGCCTTCGTTGTTGGGCACGTTCGGCAGCAGCACCGCGCGCAGCCCGTAGCAGGTGTAGGCGATGGTGTAGGCCAGGCAGACGTTGATCGAGCGCGGCACCTGCGCGTCGGTGCCGGTGTAGTCGACCGTGATCTCGCCGTCCTTGACCGTCATGGTCAGCTCCAGCCGCACCGGCTGGTCGAGCCCGTCGCTGATCGCCGTGCGGCGGTACACGCCCTCGGGCAGGCGGCGGATCGCCTCGCGCATGGCCTGCTCGGAGCGCGCGTGGATCTCGCCGGCCAGCTCGCCGAGCGAATCGAGCCTGCGCTCGGCCATCAGGTCGAGCACGCGGGTCTCGATCATGCGCAGCGCGGTGAACTGCGCGAACAGGTCGCCCATGACCTGGTCCGGCTCGCGCACGTTCTTGCGCAGGATGGCCTCGAAGGTGGCGTCGATCTCGCCCTTGCGCACCACCTTCATGATCGGGATCTGCAGGCCTTCCTCGAACACCTCGCGCGCGTCGGCCGAGCGGATGCGCCCGCCGATGTCCGGCGCGTGCGCCACCGAGCCGGCCCAGCCCACCACCACGCCGTCGCGGAAGATCGGCTTGGCCACCGAGATGTCGGGCAGGTGCCCGGTGCCCTGCCAGATGTCGTTGGTGATGAGGATGTCGCCCGGCTCCAGCGTGTGCAGCGGGAACGCCGCCAGGAAATGGCGGATGGTGCGCGGCATCGTGTTCATGAACGACGGAATGCTGTTGGTCGCCTGGGCGATCGAGGCGCCGTCCGCGGTGGTCAGCACGCACGCGAAGTCGTTGGACTCGCGCACGATGGTCGAGAACGAAGTGCGCACCATCGCGGCGGCGGCCTCGTCGACGATCGAGATCATGCGGGTCCACAGCAGCTCCAGTGTGACCGCGTCAAAGCGTTGACTCATTTTTTTCCCCTGGCGCGGCGGCGCCATCGTGGTGCCGCCGCAGGTTGGTTGACACAAATCGAATGTACCGATTTAGACTATGTATTCCCAATGCTGTTTTGCCGGTACGGTATTCCAGATGAACATAGACTCGCCGCCCGACCGCGCCGCCCCCGCCAGGCCGGTCACTACCGCCACGCTCAAGATCCACGAGCTCGAGGCGTTCCGCGCCGTGATGCTGCGCGGCACCGCCACCGAGGCCGCCGTGCTCATGCACACCACGCAGCCGGTCATCAGCAAGCTGATCGCGCGCTTCCAGCACAGCATCGGCATCCAGTTGTTCGAGCTGCGCAAGAGCCGGCTGGTGCCGACGCCCGAGGCGCACATCCTGTTCAAGACCATCGAGCGCACCTACGTGGGCCTGGACCACGTGGCGCAGGCCATCGCCGAGCTGCAGGGCGGCCACAGCGGGCGCCTCATCATCGGCAGCCTGCCCTCGTTCGGCATGGGCCCGCTGGCCGGCATCACCGCCGAATTCCTGCAGGCCGAGCCCAATCTCGAGGTGCTGATCGAAACCGTGAACTCCAGCCTGATCCGCCACAGCGTGGTGTCGGGCAAGGTCGACCTGGGCATCGCGCTGAAGTCGGTCGATACCGCCGGCGTGCGCGCCGAGCCGCTGGTCTCGGTCAACACCGTGTGCGTGATGGGCAAGGGCCATCCGCTCGGCGCCAGGCGCGAGATCGGCGTGGCGGACCTGCGCGGCCAGCCGCTGATCCTGCCGTCGCGCGACAGCGCGTCGCGCGCGGCCATCGACCAGGTGTTCGGCGAGGCCGGCATCACGCCGCGCGTGATCGCCGAGACCTCGTATGCGATGACCATGTGCCTGCTCGCCATGCAGGGCAACGGCGCGGCGCTGGTGAGCCCGTTCGCCGCCATGCACCTGCGCAAGGCCGGCCTGGTGGTCAAGCGCTTCGTGCCGCGCATTCCGGTCGAGCTGCTGCTGCTCACGGCGCTGGACACCTCGCCGTCGCGCATCGCGGCGCGCTTCATCGAGCGCATGCACCGCTCGCTCGACCGCTTCGAGGAAGTCTGGGGCTGACACCGGCATGATGCGCGGCGCCGGCATCAGTTCGCCACGATGTGCGCTTCCTTGATGACCTTGCCGAACTTGGCGGTCTCGGCGGCGATGAAGGCATTGGTGGCGCTCACGTCCTTGTTGCCGGGAATCACGCCCATCTCCGCCAGGCGCGGCTGCATGTCGGGCGCCTGCATGATCTCGCGGATGTCGTGGTTGAGCTTGCGCACGATGTCGTCGGGCGTGCCGGCCGGCGCGGCGATCGTAAACCACGCGGTAAACACGTAGCTCGACAGGCCATCCTCGCCGATGGTCGGCACGTTGGGCAGGCTGGCGGCGCGGCTGGGGCCCGTCACCGCCACCGCGCGGATGGCGCCCGAGTTGATCAGCGGCAGCGCGGTGGGCAGGTTCTCGAACATCATCTGCAGGCGGCCGCCGACCAGGTCGGTCAGCGCCGGGCCGCTGCCCTTGTACGGCACGTGCGAGATCTTCGCGCCCGACTGGTACTTGAACAGCTCGCCCGCCATGTGCGTCGACGAGCCGTAGCCGGCCGAGCCGAAGAACAGCGTGTCCGGGTGCGAGACGCTGTCCTTGATGATGGCCCCGGTGTCCTTGAGCTTCACGTTCTTCGAGACCACCAGCACGTTGGGCATGGCCGCCAGGATCACGATCGGCTTGAGCTCGGTCGACGGGTTGTAGTTCAGCTTCGGATAGACCTGGTACGTCGAGTGGATGCCCATCGTGCCGAACAGCAGCGTGTAGCCGTCCGGCGCCGAGCGCGCCACGTTCTCGGCGCCGATGTTGCCGCCCACGCCGGGCCGGTTGTCCACCACCACGGTCTGGCCGTATTTCTCGCTGAGCTTCTGCGCGAGCAGGCGGCCCAGCACGTCGGCCGAGCCGCCCGGCGCGAGCGGCACGACCAGCCGGATGGATTTGTTCGGGTAGCCCTGCGCCGATGCCGGACAGGACGCGAGAATGCTGATCGACGCAATGAGGGCCAGCGCTATCTTCTTCATGGTTTCGCCTTGATGTGTGAGTTGCCGGGGAAAACCCGCGCGCGGCGCGGCGGGATTTCCGCTTCGGATGCGATCGATCTGGCGCGGGCCGGCGGCACGCGGCTTCCGGATTCGGTCCGGTATCTCGCGATCTGCGAAGCAATATATGGACGCACCCGGTGGCTGCCCAATTCTTTTAGGCGCGCAGGGTATGTCGTGCGGATATGCGCTCCGGCGCGCTGCCCGCATGCGGTGCGGTGCGCCGGAAATACCGCACCAGGAGAGGGCGGCGCGGGCGGCCCGCGCCCGCAATAGGTGCCGCCGGAACACGCGCCGGCGCGGCGGGAAAGCCGCTTTGCGCGGCCCGCGGCGAGGTTACGGCAACGCCGGCGCGGCGGCGTCGCCCGCCATCAGGTGGCGCGCCAGCAGGCCCGCGTGCGGCGTCAGCGCGGCGAAGTCGCGCGCGCACAGATGCAGCTGCCGCAGCGCCCACGGCTCCGACAGCGGCAGCAGCGCCAGCCCCGGGCGGCGCAGTTCCGCCGCGCAAGCTTCGGAAAGAACCGCGATGCCGACGCCCGCCTCGACCATCGCGCCGACATCCGCCACGCTGCGCAGCCGCACGCGATAGGCAAGCTGGCGCCCGAGCCGCGCCGCGCGCTCGCCGAGGTGGATCTCCAGCGCGGCATCGGCCAGTCCCACGAAAGGCTCGCCGGCAAGGTCGGCGAACGCCACGCGCGCCTGCCGGGCGAGGCGGTGCGCGCCGCTGGCCACCACCACCAGCTGGTCCTGCGCGAGCAGGCGCGTCTGCAGCGCGGCGAGGTCGGCGATGTCCGCCACGATGCCCAGGTCGGCGCGCCCGTCGGCAAGCGCGCGCACGATCTCGCCGCTGGGCTGCTCCTCGAGGTCGACCGACAGATCGGGATACGCCGCCAGGAAGCGGCGCAGGCGGCTCGGCAGCAGCGCGGCCAGCGCCGCCGTGTTGGACAGCAGCCGCACGCGCCCCTTGAGGCCGGTGGCGTAGCTGCGCAGCTCTCCGCGCATCTGCTCCACCTGCCCCAGGATCAGGCGCGCGTGCCGGACCAGCGCGTCGCCGGCCGCGGTGGTGTGCACGCCGCGCCGGGTCCGCTCCAGCAGCGGCGCGCCCAGCGCGGCCTCCATGCCGGAGACGCGCTCGCTCGCGGAGGCCAGCGCGAGATTGGTGGCGCGCGCGCCGCGGGTCAGGCTGCCGTGCTCCACGACGCTGAGAAACAGGCGCATGTCGGTGAGGTCGAAGCGCATCGTCGTTGCCTTTCCGGATTTCGGTTGAACCGAAGCCTAGCACCGGAATTGCCAGATTGCGCGCGCGCCGGCGCCCGCCTACGATGCCTGGCATGGACGCCACCTTGCTGCTCTCGCTTGCCGGCCTGACCGCCGGCGCCATGAACGCCCTCGCCGGCGGCGGCTCGTTCGTCAGCCTGCCGGCCCTGATCGCGGCCGGCGTGCCATCGGTTCAGGCGAATGCTTCGAGCACGGTCGCGCTGTTTCCGGGCGGCCTCGCCAGCGCGTGGGCCTACCGCGACGACCTCGGGCCGGTGGGCACGGTGGCGCTGCGCCCGCTGCTGCTGGCCACGCTCGCCGGCGGCGTGGCCGGCGCCGTGCTGCTGCTGTACACGCCCGCGAAGACCTTCGACTTCGTGCTGCCGTGGCTGCTGCTGGTGGCCAGCCTCGCGCTGTCGTGCGGGCGCCGGCTCGGCGAATGGCTGCGCCGGCGCGCGCGCATCCGCCCGGCGGCGGTGCTCGCGGTCCAGTTCGGCCTCGGGGTCTACGGCGGCTACTTCGGCGGCGCCGTCGGCATCATGATGATGGCCGTCTGGGGCCTGCTCGACAGCCGCGACCTCAAGAGCCTGAATGCGCCGCGCACGCTGCTGGTCAGCGCCGCCAACATGATGGCGGTGGTGATCTTCATGGCCGCGCGCGCGGTCCACTGGCCCAGCACGCTGGTGATGCTGGCCGCGGCCACCGTGGGCGGCTACGTGGGCGCGCAGATCGGCCGCCGGGCGCCGGCCCGCGTGGTGCGCGCGGTCACGCTGGCGCTCACCGCCGGCATCACCGTGGCGTTTTTCGCGCGGGCTTACCTGCCCGGGTATTTGTAAGCGGGATCGGCGCGGGGGGGGGGGGCGGG
>NZ_AQPL01000212.1:0-16171 GCF_000395345.1 Cupriavidus sp. WS
ATTTGTAAGCGGGATCGGCGGGGGGGGGGGGTCGGGCGCCTGCGCGAGCAAGGACGCCCGGCAGTGGAAAAATGCCTTCCGCGCTACCTCGGCTGTCCGGGCACGATGCCTGGCGCCGGCCGGCTCGTAAAAAGACGACAGCCTCGCGCGGGAAATCGGATCGTTTTTTCCAGCGCCGTCTTTATGTTTTTCTTTTTCCGGATTCCCGCAACCATTTTTTTATTTTCATTTTCGATGCGCCGGTAAAAGGCCAATTTGCACCATTGGCGTGACGCAATACCGCCGCACGGCAGCGCGGGCATTTTTCGGGTGCAGCGCGGGGGAGGGATTTCCCTTATCCGCACCAGCGCGGCGCATCGCGGAAGTGCGTGGAAATACGGCCGGCATCGCCGCCGGCGAACTGATATAACGGCATGGAATATCAGCGGCCGCAGGATTGATTATGGCCGTCCAAATGCAGCTTTTAGACTCTCCCTCAACGGTAGCAACGGCGCTCCGTAGTCCGTGGCCGATAGTGGAGGAGATTCGAATGAGCAGCGAACTGACAGCGGACGTGCGAACGCGCGGCACCGCCAGGCGGGAAGAGATCAAGGTAGTCGTGGGCGCGTGCGTCGGCACCGTGCTGGAATGGTACGACTTTTTCCTTTACGGAAGCCTGGCGATTTTCTTTTCGTCACATTTCTTTCCGGCCGGTAATTCGACTGCCAGTTATCTGGCATCGCTGGCGACATTTGGCATCGGCTTTATTATCCGGCCACTCGGTGCCGTCGTATTCGGCCGCTTCGGCGACAAAGCCGGGCGCAAGGCCACCTTTCTCGCCACCGTGGTCTTGATGGGAATCTCGACGGCGGGCATCGGCCTGCTGCCTTCCTACGAAACCCTCGGCTGGGCATCCCCCGCCATCCTCGTCGTGCTGCGCTTGCTGCAAGGGCTGGCGCTGGGCGGCGAGTACGGCGGCGCGGCCGCCTACATCGCCGAACACACGCCCTCGGGCCGCCGCGGCTACGCGACCGGCTGGCTCCAGACCACGGCGACCTTCGGCTTCCTGCTGTCGCTCGCGGTCACGCAGATCTGCCGCGGCTGGATCTCGGCGGAAGACTTTGCCGCGTGGGGCTGGCGCGTGCCGTTCCTGGCCTCGCTGCTCCTGCTGGCCGTGTCGACCTACATCCGCACGACGCTGTCGGAATCGCCGGTCTTCAAGCGCATGAAGGCGGAGAACCGGACCTCGAGCGCGCCGCTGCGCGACAGCCTGATGGTCGGCCAGAACGTGCGGCGCATGCTGGCCATGCTGTTCGGCGCGCAGGCCGCCGTCGGCGTGGTCTGGTACACCTGCAACTTCTACGTGCTGTATTTCCTCACGTCCACGCTGAAGGTGCCGGCCAGCGACGCCTACGGCTACCTCGTCGTCGCGCTGATCTTCTCGCTGCCGCTCTACGTGTTCTTCGGCTGGCTGTCGGACAAGGTCGGGCGCAAGTGGATCGTGCTGATCGGCTGCGGCATGGCGGTGCTGACGTTCATGCCGATCTTCTCGCAACTGAGCAAGGCCGTGAATCCCGCGCTCGCGCAGTTCCGGCAGTCCGTCGCCATCCGCGTGGTCGCCTCGGACTGCTCGGGCGGCCTGTTCTCCGATGCCGGCACGCCGTGCGACAAGGCGCGCGACTTCCTGACCCAGGCCGGCCTGTCCTACCGCGTGGAGCCCGGCCTGGCCGGCGAGCCGCTGGTCACGTACGTCGGCGACGCGCCGCTCAAGGGCTTCGACGCGAAAGCCTACAAGGAGGCGCTGGCGGCCGCGGGTTATCCGGGCGCCGCCGACGACAAGGCGATCGACCGCCCGGCGATGTACGCGCTGCTGTTCCTGCTGATGATCTGGGGCGCGATGGCCTACGGCCCGATGTCCGCCTATTACGTGGAGCTGTTCCCGGCGGCCATCCGCTACACCTCGATCTCCATTCCGTACAACATCGGCGCGGGCTACTTCGGCGGGCTGGCCCCCTTCATGTCGACCGCGCTCGCCGTCAGGTCGGGCGACGTGCTGGGCGGCCTGTGGTACGCGATCGTCGTCGGCGGCGTCTCGGTGGTCCTCGGCATGTTCCTGCTGAAGGAGACCAAGGACGTCGACGTGAACCAGTGACGCGAACCCGTGAAGCGGCATTCCCGGCATTCAACCCATCGGAGCAACTCCATGACGCAGTCCAGTCAGGCACGACTAGTGCAAGGTAAGGCCACGCCACGCGGGCGATTCCCGCACGTGGTGCGCGCCGGCGATTTCCTCTTCGTCTCGGGCACCAGCTCGCGGCGGCCGGACAACAGTTTCGCCGGGGCGTCGGCGGACGAATTCGGCACCGCGTCGGTCGACATCCGGCAGCAGACGCGCGCGGTGATCGAGAACATCCGCGACATCCTGCGCGCGGAAGGAGCCGACCTGCGCAATGTGGTGGAGATCACCACCTTCCTGGTCAGCATGCACGACTTCGGCGGCTATAACGAAGTGTATGCCGAGTACTTCGACGAGGGCGGCCCCACGCGCACGACGGTGGCCGTGCATCAGTTGCCGCACCCGCTGCTGACCATCGAGATCAAAGCCATCGCCTACGCCCCGCGCGCGCAGGCGCAGTGACCAAGCCAGGAAGAACCGGAGAAGACAATGCTGCAGTATGGTGCGCCCTTCAATTTCGGCAGGTGGATCGACGAACACCGGCATCTGCTGAGGCCGCCGGTCGGCAACCGGCAGGTCTGGCAGGACGCCGACTTCATCGTGACGGCGGTCGGCGGCCCGAACCTGCGGACCGACTATCACGACGATCCGCTCGAGGAATTCTTCTACCAGATCGAGGGAAACGCCCACCTGAACCTGATGGTGGACGGCCGGCGCGAGCGCGTCGACCTGCGCGAAGGGGACGTGTTCCTGCTGCCGCCGCACGTGCGCCATTCCCCGCAGCGGCCCGAGGAGCGCAGCGTGTGCCTGGTGATCGAGCGCCAGCGCCCGCAGGGCGCGCTGGACGGGTTCGAATGGTACTGCCCGCGCTGCGACAGCCTGATCCACCGCGTCGAGGTGCAGTTGCGCAGCATCGTCGAAGACCTGCCTCCCCTGTTCGAGGCGTTCTACGCATCGGAGGAAAAGCGGCATTGCCGCAGTTGCGGCACCCTCCACCCCGGCCGCGGCGCCTAGCCCCCACAACTCCGGACCAAGGCATATCACCATGACAAGCATCGCGATGGCCGGCCTGACCACCAGGCAGAAGTACTGGCTCATCACCGGCAGCGTCGGCCCGCGCCCCGTCGCGCTGGTGACCACGCTGGGCGGGGACGGCGTGTGCAACGCCGCCCCCTACAGCGCGTTCAACTACATGGGCGAAGACCCGCCGCTGTTCGCCATCGCGGTGGACCGCTACGGCGACGAAAGCCACCGGCCCGGCGAGGCCAAGGATACGCTCACGAACATCCTGGCGCGGCAGGAATTCGTCGTCAACATGGTGGACGAACCCATCGTGGAACAGGCCGTGCGGTGCGGCAGCGACTTCCCCGCCCATCTCTCCGAGGCGGAGGCGGTGGGCTTGTCTCTCGCGCCGTCGCAGGCGGTGGCGGTGCCGCGCGTCGCGCAGGCGCCCATCGCCTGGGAATGCAGGCTGTACAAGGTCTTCGCGTTTTCCGCGCAACGCTCGATCGTGTTCGGCGAGATCGTGGCGATGTACGTGCGCGACGCGCTTTTCGACGAGCAGCGGCTGCGCATCCGGGTGGACGAGTTCGCCCCGGTCGGGCGGCTGGGTGGACCGAACTATTGCCGCACGTCCGACCGCATCCGCATTCCGGTGCCGACCTACCTGCCGTCGGTCGGCGCGGCAAGAGAATGAACGCCGGCCGCGAACGGGCCAGGCCCGCCGCGGCATTTCCCTGAGGTGACGTCCGAGGTGGCGATGCCATGCACATTCATCCGCTGACGCAAATCCGGCTGAGCCGCAGCCTGAAGCTGAGCCAGTTGCTGGTGTTCGACCGGGTCATCGAGACCGGCTCGATCCTGCACGCGGCCAACGACATGGGACTGACCCAGCCCGCGGTCACCAAGATCATTCAGGAGCTGGAAGCCGGCGTCGACGGCGCGCTGTTCGCGCGCTCGAACCGCGGCGTGGTGCCCACCGACCTCGGGCTGCTGCTCGCGCGCCGCGTGAAGTCGCTGCTGGCCGAGTTCCGCTACATGACCGAGGAGATCGACCAGTTCCGCTTCGGCACGGCCGGGCGCGTGGTGGTGGGGACCATGATCGCCGCCTCGGCCCACCTGCTGCCGTCGACCATCGCCAGGCTCAAGGAGCGCTCGCCGGACGTGGTCGTCACGGTGCGCGAAGGGCCCACGGCCCAGCTCTTTCCGGCGCTGGCCACCGGCGAGGTCGATATCGTCGTCGGCCGCCTGCCGGAGCGGGAGCTGCCGATTTCCGAGGCGTTCCCACTGGCCCACCAGGCGCTGTTCGAGGACCTGCTCGACGTGGTGGTGGGCAGCGCCAACGACGCCGTCGGGCCGTCGGTCACCTCGCTGCACGAGCTGGGCCGGCATCCGTGGATCCTGCCGACGCCGGATTCGCCGCTGCGCTACTCGGTGGACCGCATGTTCCGCAATGCCGGCATCGAGCTGCCGCGCGACCTGGTGGAGTCCATGTCGGTGCTGACCAACCTCGGGCTGCTGCTGACCACCAACCGCATCGCCGTCATGCCGCGCGTGGCGGCGCGGCAATTCGTGCAGGCCGGCCTGCTGCGCACGCTGTCCATCGCCGAGCTGGGCGCCTTCGGGACGGTGGGCTACTCGGTGCGCGCCAACAAGGACCTCACGCCGGCCTGCGAGGTCTTCATCCAGTGCCTGAGGGAAGTCTCCGGACACGACGAAGCCGGCTGACGCCCCCCGCCCTTCCCGCGGCGGCGGCCGCGATACCGATCTTGAACGTGCCATTCCAGGCCGGCAGGAAGGGCCGCGCTTTGCCCTTTTTTCCCGCAGTACCGAAGCGACCGCCCGCCACCCGGGGCCACACCGGGGCGCGCCGCGCCTCGCGCAAGTCCACACCCGAGCCACACGGAGCCATCCGGAGCCACACCGGCCCCCATACCAAGAAGGAGAGAAAGTGAAACTCAAGCAAGCCATCTGCGCGAGTCTCGCGCTTGCGCCGGCCGTCGCGCTCGCGCAGTCCGTCACGCTGTACGGCGTGATCGACACCGGCATCGAATACGTCAACCACGCGGACGCGGGCGGCCACGGGCTGGCGCGGATGAACAACCTGTCGGGCACCGTGCCGTCGCGCTGGGGCATGCGCGGCACCGAGGATCTGGGCGGCGGGCTGAAGTCCGCGTTCGTGCTGGAATCGGGTTTCGCGCCCGATTCCGGCGTGTCGAACCAGGCCGGGCGGCTGTTCGGCCGGCAGGCCTGGGTGGGGCTCAGCGGCCCCTGGGGCCAGGTCGCGCTGGGCCGCCAGTACACCATGCTGTTCTGGGCGACGCTCGACCCGGACACGCTCGGCCCGAACACGTTCGGCACCTCGTCGCTCGACAGCTACATGGCCAATCCGCGCACGGACAACGCCATTTCCTACAAAGGCACCTTCGGCGGGCTGACGCTCGGCGCCACCTACAGCTTCGGCCGCGACGCGGCTCCGGCCGGCACGCCGTGCGCGGGCGAGAACGCGGGCGACCGCAATGCCTGCCGCGAATGGTCGGCGCTGATCGGCTACGGCACCGGCGACTGGGGCGTCTTCGCCGCCTACGACTCGCTGCGCGGCGGCGCCGGCGCGGCCGGCGGCCTGACCAGCAGCGCGAGGAAGGACGACCGCCTCTCGCTGAGCGGCTTTGCCAACGTCGGGCGGGCCAAGCTCGGCGGCGGCTGGATACGGCGGGACAACGACGGCAACCCGGCCACGCCGCGCAGCGACCTCTGGTACGGCGGGCTGTCCTACGCCGTGACGCCGGCCTTCAGCATCGACGGAGAAGTCCTGTTCCTGCGCTACCACGACAGCGCGAACAAGGCTTGGCTGTACGCCGCGCGGGCCAACTACGCATTCTCGAAGCGCACCTCGGTCTATGCCACCGCCGGCTTCATCGACAACGGCGGGCAGCTCGCGCTGTCGGTCAGCTCCGGCGCCACGCCGGCCGCCACCCCGGGGGCCGGCGGCAACCAGCTTGGCGCGATGGTCGGCATCAAGCACATCTTCTGAGCGCGGCCCTGGCCGGCCCGTTATTCCACGCCCTTATATCAGCCGCCCAACGATTGATTATTCAACGCCGGGCGGCGCTCCTAAACTTGCCTCACCACCAGTTCGCAGGAGTATCCATGGAAGACTATGCAGCGGTCGCGGAGAAATTGCCCAGGCAATTGCGCAATTTCGTCGACGGGGAGTTCGTCGATCCGGCCAGTTCGTTTCCCAAGCTCAGCCCCGTCGATGGGCGCGAGCTCTGGCGCGTCGCCGAGGCCGACGCCGCCACGGTCGACGCCGCGGTGCGCGCGGCCCGGCGCGCCCAGCGCGGGCCGTGGCGCAGGTTCACGGCGGCGCAGCGGGCCGAAGCCCTGCACCGCATCGCCGACGGCATCCAGGGCCGCTTCGACGAATTCGTCGCCGCCGAGGTGGCCGACACCGGCCGCCCGGTCGAACAGGCCAGGACGCTCGACGTCGCGCGCGGCATCGCGAACTTCCGCACCTTCGCCGATCTCGCCAGCACCGCGCACGGCGAGTGCTTCGAGTCCACCGGCGCCGACGGCACGCATCTGCTGAACTACGTCACGCGCAAGCCGCTGGGCGTGGTCGGCGTGATCTCGCCGTGGAACCTGCCGCTGCTGCTGCTGACCTGGAAGGTCGCGCCCGCGCTGGCGATGGGCAACGCCGTGGTGGCCAAGCCGTCGGAGGAGTCGCCGGCCAGCGCGACGCTGCTCGCGGAGGTCATCCGCGACGCCGGCCTGCCGCGCGGCGTGTTCAACCTGATCCACGGCCACGGCCCGAACGCGGCCGGGGAATGGCTGACCAGGCACCCGGAGATCGACGCCATCACCTTCACCGGCGAATCGCGCACCGGCAGCACGATCATGAAGGCCGTGGCCGACGGCGTGAAGAACGTGTCGTTCGAGCTGGGCGGCAAGAACGCCGCGGTCGTGTTCGCGGACGCGGATTTCGACGCCGCGGTGGCGGGCGTGCTGCGCTCGAGCTTCACCAACGCGGGCCAGGTCTGCATGTGCACCGAGCGCGTCTACGTCGAGCGCCCGATCTTCGAGCGCTTCGTCGCCGGGCTGAAGGCGGGCGCCGAGGCGCTGCGCGTCGGCTCGCCCTACGTGGCCGGCAACACCACCGGGCCGATGATCTCGGCGGCGCACCGCGACAAGGTGCTGGGCTACTTCAGGCTCGCGCGCGAGGAAGGCGCGAGCGTGGTGACCGGCGGCGGCGTGCCCGACTTCGGCGACGACTGCGACCGCGGCGCGTTCGTGCAGCCGACGATCTGGACCGGACTGCCCGACAGCGCGCGGTGCGTCACCGAGGAAGTGTTCGGTCCCGTCTGCCACGTCGCGCCGTTCGACACGGAGGACGAGGTGGTGGCGCGCGTCAACGACAGCAAGTACGGCCTGGCGGCGAGCGTGTGGACCACGCACCTGGCGCGCGGCCACCGCGTCGCGCAGCAGATCGAGACCGGCATCGTCTGGGTCAACGCCTGGTACGCGCGCGACCTGCGCACCCCGTTCGGCGGCGCCAAGCTGTCGGGCTTCGGGCGCGAAGGCGGACGCCACTCGATGGACTTCTATTCGGAGCTGACCAACATCTGCGTGACGGTGGAATAAGGTCGAACAAAGGTCGAACAAGGTCGAATAACCATGGCACATCAACAACCGCTGCAAGGCATCGCCGACGCGCTCTGGCAGGCCCACGCCAGCCGTCCGTTCAGCCCCGCGCTGCCCGTGCGCGAGGCAATCGCGGAAATAGGCGGCATCGCGCTCGACAATGCGTACCGCGTCCAGCAGATCAACATCGCGCGCCAGGTGGCCGCGGGCGCGCGCCGCGTGGGGCGCAAGATCGGCCTGACGTCGAAGACCGTGCAGGCCCAGCTCGGCGTGGACACGCCGGACTTCGGCACGCTGCTGGACACCATGGCGTACGGCGACGGCGAGGAGATCCCGTTCGCCCGCGCGCATCAGCCCAAGGTGGAGGCCGAGATCGCGCTGGTGCTCCAGCGCGACCTGCCGCACGCGCGCCACACGGTGGCGGACATCATCGGCGCCACCGCCTACGCGCTGCCCGCGCTCGAGATCGTCGGCAGCCGCATCGCCAACTGGAACATCCGCCTGCTCGACACGGTGGCTGACAACGCCTCGGGCGGGCTGTTCGTGCTCGGCACGCGCCCGGCCGGCCTTCACGCGCTCGACCTCGTGCGCTGCGGCATGTGCATGGAGCGCGGGGGCGAACAGGTCAGTGTCGGCGCGGGCGCCGCGTGCCTGGGCAACCCGCTCAATGCCGCGGTCTGGCTGGCCGACACGATGGCGCGCGCCGGCGAGCCGCTGCAGGCCGGCGACATCGTGCTGACCGGCGCGCTCGGCCCGATGGTCGCGGCCGCGCCAGGGGACGTGTTCACCGCGCGGATCGAAGGCCTGGGCGAAGTGCGCGCGGCTTTCTCGCAATGACCGGAGTAGCTATCGTGAACGACAAGACCAGATTACCCGTTGCCATTATCGGCTCCGGCAACATCGGCACCGACCTGATGATCAAGGTGCTGCGCCACGCACGCCATCTCAGCATGGCCGCCATGGCCGGCATCGACCCCGCC
Organism: Cupriavidus sp. WS; assembly: GCF_000395345.1. Lineage (NCBI taxonomy): Bacteria > Pseudomonadati > Pseudomonadota > Betaproteobacteria > Burkholderiales > Burkholderiaceae > Cupriavidus > Cupriavidus sp. WS. Next base: position 8,776 of record NZ_AQPL01000212.1, read on the forward strand.
TCGGACGGCCTGGCCCGCGCCGCGCGCCTGGGCGTGGCCACCACGGCGGGCGGCATCGACGGCCTGGTCGCGATGCCGGAATTCCGCGGCGTGCGGATCGCGTTCGACGCGACCTCCGCCGGCGCGCACGCGCGCCACGCGCAAGTGCTGGCCAGCCACGGCGTGACCGTGGTCGACCTGACGCCGGCGGCGCTCGGGCCGTTCGTGGTGCCGTCGGTCAACCTCGACGCGAACCTCGATTCGACCAACGTCAACATGGTGACGTGCGGCGGGCAGGCCACCATCCCGATCGTGCGCGCCGTCTCCGACGTGGCCAGGGTCCACTACGGCGAGATCGTCGCGTCGATTTCGAGCCGCTCGGCCGGACCGGGCACGCGCGCCAACATCGACGAGTTCACCGAAACCACCTCGCGCGCCATCGAGATCATCGGCGGCGCCACGGTCGGCAAGGCCATCATCATCCTCAACCCGGCCGAGCCGCCGCTGCTCATGCGCGACACGGTCTATTGCCTGGTCGACGCGGACGCAGACACGGCGCGCATCGAAGCCTCGATCCACGCCCAGGTGCAGCGCGTGTCGGCCTACGTGCCCGGCTACCGCCTCAAGCAGGCCGTGCAGTTCGACCGCGTGGAACTGCCGGCGCGCTTCGCCAGAACCGGCGCGCCGGCGGCCGGCATCAAGGTCGGCGCGTTCATCGAGGTGGAGGGCGCGGCGCACTACCTCCCCGCGTATGCCGGCAATCTCGACATCATGACGTCGGCCGCGCTGCGCACCGCCGACCAGATCGCGGCAAGGCGGCTGGCCGCCTGAAGGAACACACCATGACCGACAACACCAGGAACATCTACGTCTCGGACGTGACGCTGCGCGACGGCATGCATGCCGTCCGGCACCGCTACACCGTGGACCAGGCCGTGCGCATCGCGCGCGCGCTCGACGAGGCCGGCGTGGACAGCATCGAGGTCGCGCACGGCGACGGCCTGGCCGGCTCCAGCTTCAACTACGGGCTGGGCGCGCACACGGACTACGAATGGATCGCCGCCGTGGCAGGCGCCGTGCGCAAGGCACAGGTGGCGACGCTGCTGATCCCGGGCATCGGCACCGTGCACGACCTGCGCGAGGCCTACGAGGCCGGCGCGCGCGTGGTGCGGGTCGCGACGCACTGCACCGAGGCCGACATCTCGCGCCAGCACATCGAGCACGCGCGAGCGCTGGGCATGGATACCGTGGGCTTCCTGATGATGAGCCACATGACCACGCCCGGACATCTCGCCACGCAGGCCAGGCTGATGGAAAGCTACGGCGCGCAGTGCATCTACGTGGTGGACTCCGGCGGCGCGCTGGACATGCGCGGCGTGGCCGAGCGGTTCCGCGCGCTCAAGGCGGTGCTCGACCCGGCCACGCAGACGGGCATGCACGCGCACCACAATCTCTCGCTCGGCGTCGCCAACTCGATGACCGCGCTCGAGGAAGGATGCGACCGCATCGACGCCTCGCTGGCCGGCATGGGCGCCGGCGCCGGCAACGCGCCGCTGGAGGTGTTCATCGCCGCGGTGGACCGCATGGGCCTGCCGCACGGCTGCGACGTCAGGAAGCTGATCGACGCCGCCGACGACCTCGTGCGCCCGCTGCAGGAGCGGCCGGTGCGCGTGGACCGCGAAACGCTCGCGCTCGGCTACGCCGGCGTCTACTCGAGCTTCCTGCGCCATGCGGAGGCGGCCTCGGCGAAGTACGGCATCGCGGCATTCGACATTCTCGTCGAGCTCGGACGGCGGCGCATGGTGGGCGGCCAGGAGGACATGATCGTGGACGTGGCGCTCGACCTCGCCCAACGCAACGAACAGCAACCGGCGAGGGCGGCATGATCGACATCGAAAACGCGGCGCGGCTGGTGGACGAGGCGGCGCTGAACGCGACGGCCGTGCGGCAACTGACCGCGGGCGACGACTTTTCCGTGGCGGACGCCTATCGCATCCAGCGCGCCTCGGTCGAACGCCGCGTGCGGCGCGGCGAGCGCCGCATCGGCATCAAGCTGGGCTTCACGAGCCGCGCCAAGATGGTCCAGATGGGCGTGTCCAGCCTGATCTGGGGCTGGGTCACCGACGCCATGCTCGAAGACGACGGCGGCGGGGTCGACCTGAGCCACTTCATCCATCCGCGCGTCGAGCCCGAGGTCTGCTTCCTGACGCGGCGCGCGATCGACCGGCCGCTCACGGCGCTCGAGGCGAAGGACTATCTGGAGGCCGTCGCGCCGGCCATGGAGATCATCGATTCGCGCTACCAGGATTTCCGCTTCACGCTCGAAGACGTGGTGGCCGACAACTGCTCCAGCGCCGGCCTCGTGGTCGGCGCCTGGGCGCGCGATTTCGACGGCCTGCGCAACGCCGGCGTGATCCTGCGCGTGGACGGCCGGGACGTGCAGATCGGCTCGACCGCCGCCATCCTCGGCCATCCGGTGCGTGCCGTGGTGGAAGCGTCGCGCCTGGCCAGCGAGTCGGAGACGGCGCTGCCGGCCGGCTCGCTCATCATGGCCGGCGCGGCGACCGCCGCGCACGCGCTCGCGCGGGGCAGCCACGTGCAGGCGGTAGTGAACGGCGTCGGCGAGGTCGAGTTCACGACCCGGTAGACGATTCGATTGTGTAGCCTCATCACCAGTGAAGGCATAGCCTGACCATGACCTTGCGAATTGACATGCACTCCCACTTCTTCCCGACCATCTCGCGGGAGGAGGCGGCACGGATCGACCAGCCGGGCGTTCCCTGGCTGGCGGTCGACGACGGCGGCGAGACCGGCATGATCATGCTCGGCGACCAGGCCTTCCGGCCCGTCGAGCGGCCCTTGTGGGATCCGGCGCGGCGCCTCGAGCAGATGGACCGGCAGGGCATCGACATCCAGTTGATGTGCGCGACGCCCGTCATGTTCGGCTACCGCTACGCCGCGGCGACGGCGCTGCAATGGGCGCAGCGCATGAACGACAAGGCGCTCGAACTCTGCTCGGCGGCGCCGGCGCGGCTGATGGCGCTCGCGCAGGTGCCGCTGCAGGACGTGGACCTCGCCTGCCGGGAGGCGTCCCGCGCGTTCGCGCAGGGCCATCGCGGCGTGCAGATCGGCAACCATGTCGGCCCGCGCGACCTCGACGACGACGCGCTGGTGCGGTTTCTCTGCCATTGCGCGCACGAGGGCATCCCGGTGCTCGTGCATCCGTGGGACATGATGACCGACGGCCGCATGAAGCGCTGGATGCTGCCGTGGCTCGTGGCCATGCCGGCCGAGACCCAGCTCGGCATCCTCTCGCTGATTCTCTCCGGCGCGTTCGAGCGCATCCCGCGCTCGCTCAAGCTGTGCTTCGCGCACGGCGGCGGCAGCTTCGCCTTCCTGCTCGGGCGGGTCGACAATGCCTGGCGCCATCGCGACATCGTGCGGGAGGATTGCCCGCACCTGCCGTCGTCCTACGTCGACCGCTTCTCGGTGGACAGCGCGGTGTTCGACGAAAAGTCGCTGACGCTGCTGGTCGACGTCATGGGGGAGGAACGGGTCTTGCTGGGGTCCGACTACCCGTATCCGCTCGGCGAGCAGTCGATCGGGGCGCTGGTGGAAAACCACGGCGGCCTGAGCGAGCGGGCCAGGCGCCGCATTCTCGGCGGCAATGCCGCCGCATTCTTCGGCCTGCCCGCGCCGGCGCGCGCGGGCAGCTGATCCAGACCGACCCAGACCGATTCATTCAGACAAGGAGAGCCACATGCTGCCGCGCGGTCCACACAAGGAGGAGTTGCTGCAATGGGTGCGTCGCCTGTGCGACGCGATGCGTTCACGCCCGCTCGACGAGTCCCTCGAAGCGGACCTCAACAAGGCGTTCGGCGCGGGCACCGCGCCATACGAGGCGATGTGCCGGCTGCTGAAGCTGGGCGTCGAGGAAGGCTGGGCGGGCTACGTCGAGATCGACGGCGCCGCGTACCGGCGCGGGCGCATCGCCGAGCCCTCGCCCGACACCGCCGGGATGAGCGTGGAGAGCGGATTGCTGCGCGACGTGAAGGGCCAGTACCACTGCCACACGCGCGGCGAGATCAACATGATCATCCCGCTGGAGCCCGACGCGCAGTTCTGCGGGCACGGCGCGGGATGGCGCGTCTTCGCGCCGATGAGCGAGCACTTTCCCACCGTCGACGGCCTGGCCCTGATGATGTATTTCCTGCCGGGCGGCGAGATCGAGTACCGGCCGCCGCCGGCCCGATGACGGCAACCTTTGTCCAGGAGTATTCGTGACCATCAGAATTCTTGCGGTGAGCGGCAGTTCGCGGCGCGGCTCGCTCAACCAGAAACTGCTCGACGTCGCGGCGCGCGGCGCGCGCGGCGCGGGCGCCGCCGTGACGCCGGTCCGGCTGGCGGACTACGCGCTGCCGCTCTACGACGGCGACCTCGAGGCCGACCAGGGCGTGCCCGCCGCGGCCCGGCGCCTGCAGGCGGACTTTGCCGCGCATGACGCCTTGCTGATCGCCACGCCGGAATACAACGGCGGTTATGCCGCGGCGCTGAAGAATGCGCTCGACTGGGTGAGCCGCCCGCGGCAGGACGGCACCTCCGGCGTCGCGCTGCTCGCCGGCAAGGCCGCGGCGCTCGTTTCGGCATCGCCGGGCCAGCTGGGCGGACTGCGCTCCCAACTGGCGCTGCGTACGGTGCTGGACAAGCTCGGCGTGCTGGTGCTCCCCGATGCGTTCGCGCTCGGACTCGCGCACGAAGCATTCGACGACGCGGCGGAGCTCAAGGACAAGGCGGCCGAGAAGGCCGTCCTCCATGTCGGCGCGGCGCTGTGCCGGACCGCGCGGCGCCTGGCGGCGGGGAGCTAGTCCGCCCGCCCTGGCCACTCCCGATGCCGCCGGGCGCGTACATCGGCGCCTTGCGCGTCGCGGCTTCGGCCGTGGACTCCACGACGAAGGCCGCCAGCCGTGCGCCGGGCCGGCGGACCGAGGCGCCGTGGCGGGTCAGCGCGGCTTCGAGCATTTCCACGATCGCCCGCGACACGCGCCAGAGGTGGCGGACCCCGGTCCCACCCGGCCTCGCCCGCCTTTTTTCAGACAAGCCGCAAATTCTTCTTGTAATGAGATTAATTCCCATTTACTATGGCATCACTGTCTGACGCGAGGCAAGCAGCACCAGCCCGGCAGGTAGCAGGATCACCGCAGAAAAAGTAGCAGCGAGCAGCAAGGCCGGCGGCAAGTCCGCGGCCAACCGGATTTTCGATGTGGCGCGCAAGCGCGGCATCCATCACCGTCTTTTGTGGGGACCGCTCCGTACCGCGGAGCGTTTGGCAGTAGCCAGTCACCGGAAGATCGGGAAAGCAACCAGACCCCGCTTTCCCGATCGCGTCTTCGGCCGACAAGCCAAGCCATCTTTTTATTCCGCAAGCCGTGCCAGCACGTCTTGCAGCCAGCGGGCGGCCTTCCGTGCAGGATGCCGCCCGCTGCATTCCTGCGGTCTGGACAGCGTACGCTCGCGCGAAGCGCGCCGCGGCGCGGCCGGCCGGAGCACCACCATTTCCGATCGATGCGCCCGCATGGGCGCGAAGCCGCAGCATGCTGATGCCTCCAGACAGTACCGACCCGATTGACCTGAAGCGCGCCGGCCTCAAGGCGACTTCCCCGCGCGTGCGCGTGCTGGAAGTCTTCCGCGCCAGCGAGCGCCGCCATCTCAGCGCCGAAGACGTCTACCGCATCCTGCTGGCGCAGGACGTGGATGCCGGCCTGTCCACCATCTACCGCGTGCTCAACCAGCTGGTGCAGGCCAACATCCTGCTGCGCCACAGCTTCGAGGCCGACCACGCGGTGTTCGAGCTCAACGAGGGCGGCCACCACGATCACCTGATCTGCGTCGCGTGCGGCCACGTGGAGGAATTCCGCGACGAAGCCATCGAAGCCCGCCAGCGCGAGGTGGCTTCCGCCAACGCCTTCGTGCTGCGCGAACACATGCTGGTGCTGTACGGCCTGTGCCCGAGATGCCGGGCCGACAAGGCCATCAACTGACACGGCCGCCGGTTCCCCGTCCTCCGTCACCCGGAACCTCGGCCCCTGCCCGGCTGCGCCCGCCGGGCCGTAACCGGAGTCCGACATGGATCGCCAGATCAAACCCCTGCCCGAACTCAAGCGCCTGCTGAGCCACTGGCTGCGCGAGCAGCCCGGCTGCCAGGATTGCCAGCTGCGCGCGGTCTGCGTGCATCGCCCCGACCACACCGGCTGCAACTGGAGCGCCGAGGTCGACTTCCCCGACCGCAGCGACGAAGAAGCGGTCAGGAGCCTGCCGCTGGCACGGCGGGTGGTGGTCAGGGTGCGGGAGCGCTTCAACGTCGAGGGCATCGGCGCCGGCCGGCTGACGCCGACCGCGTAGCCTTCGCGTTTTTTTGCACGGCGCGCGCCGCCCACGCGCGCCGCGTCCGGCTAGAATCCCGCACTGCCCCGTGCGTGCAGGACGGGATCCACAATATCGAGCCGGACCACCAATGCCCACCATCCATGCGCCGCGCCGCGCGCTCCTGGCACTCGCCCTCACGCTCAGCATGCCGGCCGGCTGGGCGGCGGACGGCGCCGCCGCGGACCAGACCGCTCCCGCCAGCAACTGGAAGATCTCCGCCGGCCCCGGCGTCTACGTGGCCCCCGACTTCCCCGGCGCGCGCAGCACGCTGGTCTACCCGATCGTCTACCAGGACATCGACTACGGCGGCCGCTTCTTCTCGCGCGGCTTCGACCTGCTCGGCGTGTATGCGCTCAACAACGACATCTGGCAGATCGGCGCGGACTTCCAGTTCGACCCGACCTGGCGGCGCAGCAAGAACGACCACCGGCTCGACGGCCTCGGCGACGTCAACATGACCATGCGCGCGCGCGCGTTCGCGCAGGCGCAGGTGTCGTTCATCACCTTCTCGGCCGACGTGGCGCAGGACATCGCCGGCCAGGGGCAGGGCCTGGTCGCCAACGGCGACGTGCTGTTCAGCCTGCCGGCGGGCAAGTGGCTGTTCACGCTGGGCCCGGGCGTGACCTGGACCAACGGCAAGTACATGCAGACCTTCTTCGGCGTGACGGCGGACCAGAGCGCGCGCTCGGGCCTGCCCGCGCACGCGGTGGGCGCGGGGCTGCGCGAGTGGCACGCCAACGGCATCGTCACCTACGAGATCTCGCACAACTGGTCCGCGCTCGGCTCGCTGACCTTCGCCCGGCTGGAGGGCGACGCGGCCAGCAGCCCCGTCACCGAGCGCCGCCAGCAATGGACCGCGATGGCGGCGCTGACCTACCGGTTCCGCTGACGCGGCGCCGCGCGGGCCGTTGGGACCGTCAGGGCCGTCAGGGCCGCCCCGGCACCGCGGGCGCCACCGCCACGGCGGGCGCCGGGCGCAGCACCAGCCACACCG